>JANXSD010000082.1 GCA_025352785.1 Bacteroidota bacterium | reverse complement strand
AACTTATTTTAATAAAGCCTTGATAGAACTTTTTCTATCAAGGCTTTATATGTTGGTATCTTTCGAAATATGATTTATAGAATCTCTATATTTTTAGTAGAATAATCTTTTCTTATTTTTCCTAAATTGAAATTTTCTATTTAAAGTCGTTGTGATAAAAAATTACTGCTTATTTTCGAAATAGTTCATAAATACATTTGGTGTAATATTACTCTACTAAAATTATCTTATGAATTATTCCTTTATCAGTTGTTGCAGAAAGCAAAAAATTGCCTTTTGTTATTGGTAAATTTATCTCCCAAATTTTGCTGTTTATTTTTCCGTTTGAATATACTGCTTTACCTAAAACATCAGTAATTTCAATAGCTATAATAATTCCGTTTGCTTTCAATTTAAAATTTCCATTATTAGGATTTGGATACACTACAACTTCATCATTTGGATTGAATTCTTCTATTCCTGTGATAGTATTATTAATTCGAACATCATCTAGATATAATTCTAATCCGTATCCACTAATATTTCTAAAGGTGAGAAGTACATCGTTTGAGATAGCAGAATAATTTGTAAGATCTATTGAATCTTTTCTCCATTGTGTTAATGTAGGAATGAAAGTTGTTCCGAACGGAATGACTGGTGCAGTAAATAAAAGCGAATCGAATTTTCGATACAATTGAGTATAGTTCAAACCACAATCTGTAGAAGAATAAATCTCTAGTGTATCCGAACTTCCTAATGGCGCTGAAGAAGTATTGGCAACATAAAAAGATAAATAAGCATGTGAAGAATTAAAGAGATTTACTTTAAAATTTATTTCATCATAATGATTACGGTTTGAAATATTATATCCATTATCAATATAACATGAACCAGTACCGGTATGTCCAATAGTTGTGTTTCGAAGAAATCCATTATCTCCATCAGGATTATATGCGCCAACATTTAATGGAAATGATGGGGCTTCAAATCCTTCAAACATTGGCAAATTTACTGTAGGTTGTGCAACGAAAGCTACACTTGCAGTATCATTCGAAGCATCTTGGTCTACTAAGTTATTTGGAAATGATGTATAAACTTTAAGACGATGCAATACACCGGTTGGTATCGTTACACTTGGTAACGTAATTAAGGTAGCTTGATAATTACTTAAACTACCTACCCAATTATAAGTTAATACAGCATTGTTATCTACCTTGTAATTTATAATTGCAAATGTTAATGTATCCATTCCCCAATTACGCAATTGAATTAAAGGACTATATGTGTTACACGCATTGCCTGTGGGTGATAAGATCCTACTACATCCTGCATCGACTTGCTTTATGGGAACATCACCGTTGGAATTTAACAGTGCCGATTGATACGTATTCACATTACTTATCATAGCAGCGACTTGTCCATTAGAAAACATATTCTGACAAGTACCAGAAGAATAATCCATATAATTACAAAACATAATTCCATTTCCAGAAGTAGTACATTGATCAAATAGTGGAAATGATGGACATCCTAAACTAGGTTCATATTGCGTAGGAGTATCCGCAATTCCATCATCACTTGTACAGCTATATGGTGCAGTAGTTTCTGAGCCCCAAATATGTTCCAGCCCGAAACAATGTCCAACTTCATGCGTGCCTACTTTGTTTTTTGTAGTGCCATTGTATCCCCAATAGGAATAACCTATGGCTACACGACTAAAATTAAACATTGCAACACCAGCGGCAGGAGATGCTAATTCGCAACAATAAATATTTAGATAGCTTCCATTCCATGCATTGTCACCCCCATTTGCATTGGATGAAAGATCATAAAAGCCAATGAATGGTCCATGTGTAGTTTGATGGCGAATTATTCCTGTAGTAAATGCTCCATTTGGATCACGACGAGCTAATACAAATCGAAAAGGAGTTGCACCTGCAAGTGCTTTAAATGGAGCAGGAGTATTTGAAGTATCGTCATTCAATCTCGCGTAATCTTCGTTAAGGATTTGTATTTGACGAATAATAGCTGAGTCAGGAATATTCATTGCAGGAGTTGACCATACAACGTGTACCACAACAGGAATTGAATCACCCAACGTCATTGGTTTATTGTTAAGATTGCGCTTTTGCAATTCAATTAATTGATTCCTTTGCTGGATGAATTCAGGAGAAGTGCTGTAGTCTTTCGACCACTTTGCTGCATCACATGCGCCAACAACTGTTTGTGATTTCCCAGCTAGAGAAGACAAGCAAAAAAGGAAAATTAATGGTAAATATCTATTCATAATAAAATACTTTTTTAAATATTTTGAGGTATTTCAAGATTAAAGATAACAATATTGTTTAAAAGCGCGCAATTATTTTCCACAAAAAGATATAGATACAGCTAATACATAGATGCTTGCTTAATACTAAATAATATTGGAATTTCCACCAACTAGTTAGTGCTATTGCCGAGCAAATAGTAATAGAATTATATAAAAAGAAAAAAAGCTATCAAGTATTTAGATAAGAATAAACTTATGAAACATTATTTAGCAATCGTAAATCGTTTGTTATACACTTTTGAATCTTTAATAAGCTTGACAATATATTCACCATTATACAATGTTCTAGTGTCGAAATACGCAATTGTGCTTCCTTGGTATAAAATAGTTTTTGCAATTTGCTTTCCAGAGATATCATATAATTCAATATCGACACTTTCTTTAGCCAATTCATTCATCTGAATAGCCATAAAATCACCTGCAGGATTTGGATATACACTAATCTTTAAATCGGAATTTTCATGTGTTAAAATTCCTGTAGCGGAAGAAGTATAAGTTGTAACAACCTCTGTAATCGATGTAACTTTTATCGCGTTTTTTACACCATAAAAAGTAGGTCCTACTACATAAGGGTAAGCTGAATTCCAACTTTGATTAACAGTAGCGAAGTAGCAATAACTACCTGCCGGATACTCTGGTGTAATACAAAATCTACCATTATGCTCATCAAGATAATCAGGTGTAAGAGCAGATGTTGGAATATATTCGTAATCTTCTTTAAAATATCCTAATTGATAAGTACTACTCACTACAGGTCCTGCGGTTACTGTTGAACCATTTGCATATTGAGTGCGAGTTGTAATACTTCTTAAATTATAACTAGATTTCATTCTAACAATTGCACCAGTTCCATTTACATTTTGGTAGGCATAAGCGCCATAAATTGGAAATCCATCATAAGCAAAACCAAGTAATGGAGAATGTTGCGTGCTATCAATAACATATAATCCATCAGATGCATAGAGCGAACAAACTGTTGAAATAACATTCAAATCCAAATTAAAAGCACTAGGATTTTGATGGTGATGATAATTACCCATTGCAGGATGCGCCTTTGAACAATCGAATCCTAAACGTTCACCAACTACAGCATCTCTATTCCAAACTCCATCACCCATTCCACCAAGTGGGCCTCCCTTAAGTGAACTAGTAGAATTTTGCCATGAAACACCATCACGATAATCAAATAAAGCAACGCCATTTATAAACAGTCCGATATTTCCACCTGTTGTATTCGTTGCAGTTCCAGTATTAGCAACTGGATTCAACGGCAATTTAAAAATAGCATTTTGGTTTGTTGCAAGTGATGGATTACCATCCAAGAAAGGACCAGTAATATAAGCAGGAATTCCTTTCGTACTTACGTAAGTCCAATTTGCAGAATATTGAACCGTTTGAACATTCGCAAGCACAGCATCATTGATAGGCGTTGAATTTCCCGCCACATAATGACGCCCCATAATCCCCGTTGTATTTTGCATCCAGCTTGTGATAATCGGATTCGTTTGCGCATTTAAAAATGAGGTAACGATAATAAGAACTGATAAAAAAGCGAATTTTTTCATAAGATTAAATTAATATTAGTTTTTTGTAATTTAATTTGGATTATTAATTACTATGGTGAAGAAAATAAAAAAGCAAACTAATAAGCAAACTTTTAGGTAAACAGAAAAAATTTGTCGGTAAAGTAGAGAGATATTTATACACCTACCTTTTCATCAGAATGTCTTTTGGATAAAAATATTTTGGGTTAAATAGAAATTGTCTATCCGTAAGCGTAAGTAAAAAGGCAATCAAATCTACTTTTTCATTGGATGAAAATAAAATTGGCTTTTTAAGTTGCTCCGCAAGTGTTTTACAAGGAATAATTCCGTTCACATAATGATTTAACACATCATCTAATCTCTTTAATCTTCCATCGTGCATATATGGACCAGAAAATT
>JANXSD010000196.1 GCA_025352785.1 Bacteroidota bacterium | reverse complement strand
AAATGTCCAAAACATTGCATTTACTGGAACTAATACTTTTGACCAAGCTGAAATCGCTTTTAGTATTACTGATTGTGAAAATATGGAAATAAATCAATGTCATATTTCAAATTGTCATTTTGGAATTCATGTGAATAATACCGGTGCAAATGGACTTAAAAGTCAATCGCAAATTGTAGGTAATATTTTTGTTGAAACAGGTACTTGCGTAAGAATTGAAAACGGACATGATGATGAAATAGCAGGTAATAATTTTAATGCGAACAATGGATCACAAGAAAAAAATTTCTATGGAATATATTTAGATAATACTTCTTCCTTCCACATCACCGACAATGCATTTAACTATAATAGATATGGAGTTTTTGTAATTAATAGTGGAAGAGAAGGTGGGCAAATAACTGCAAATGCTTTTGGAAATTATTTCACAGGTTGTTACAGAGGCGTGCATGCCTATAAAGATAACTCTGGATTATTAATTAGTTGTAATAAATTTATTAATAATGTGCCATTTACAAATGCAGGAGATGGATTTTCTGCTGCTTGGTTTATTGGAGGAGACTTGGCTAACCAAGGAGATCCAAACGCATTTGGAGCAAATAATGAATTTTATAGATATTCAGGTAGAAAGGATATCGCTACAATTTTAGATAATACAGGCAATAGTTGTAATCCTTTAGATAACTTCTGCTATTATTATGATGGAAATAATCCTTTATTTATTCCAACTTTAAATTTATCTTATCCATTTGCTTATATTAAGCCAGAAGTCGGACTAGCTGGTTGTAACGGAAATAGAGTTATGGATTTAGCGAATAACAATCCTGAAATAGCTAAACAGTTAATTGATAATCAAGAAAGTGAAATTTTGAAAGTAATATGGAAAAACGAATTAATTCATTGGTATAATGTTCAAAATGAAAACGATTCTTTAATTGCATACTTATCAAATTCTACAGATTTTAATGACATGGAATTGTTGTTTTTTCAACGTGTGAAGAATAATATGTTTATCGAAGCAAGTGACATTTTATCAACATTGTTAAGTCAATCAAATGATGATTTGCAACAGTTTGCTCACCTAAATGCAATAACGCTTTATCTTGCTCAAAATAATTTGTCGATTAAGGAAGTAGATACAACATCTTTAGGAATAATACAAGAATATTCTGTTTCTGAAAGACCAATTGGAGCGCAAGCACGTACAATGTTATCACAAATATTGGATAGCATACAAACATTAGATATTCCATCAGATACAATATTTAATCGTTTATCAAATCAATTTGAAAACGAACATCAATTTACATTGTCTCCTAATCCAGCAATGGAAGAAACAACTATTAAATTATCTTCAGAATTAACGGGGGATTACTTTATTGAAGTATTGGATATTGTTGGAAGAGTTCAAGATCGCATTCACGTTATAAAGCCTCAAGAACAATCTATCTCGTTAAATAAATTACGTTCTGGAAGTTATTTTATAAATCTTTTGTACGATGAAAAAATAATTGATTCACAAAAGATTATTATTATAAAATAATTTACTATCACTCAAAGGCAGAAGAATTTTTCTTCTGCCTTTATAATTTCTAAATGATGAAGTCACTTAAATTATTAATTTTAATCTTTTTTTTTACAAAAACTTGTACGGCACAATCTAACCTCGATACTACTTATAACATTGGAGCCTCAACACAATTCTATGGCGTCCATGTTTTTCAAAATCACTACCAGCTCATTGGGGAAACAACCGACTTTGTATATGACTCAATATCTGGTGGTGTTGTAAATCAAGGTAGATCTTCAGTTTCAATTATTAATTTAAACGGTGATTCATTAAATACAATTAATTTTTCACATAAAGATTCATTACTTGCAATTCATTATCCATTTGATTCATTTGATAATTTGGTTTCGTCAAATTTAAATGGAAATGTTACTTATTCAGTAGGTGTTCAAGTTACAATAAATAGCTTTGGATTTAACAAGCAATTATTAAAGTTTGTTGTTATTGATTCATTAGGCAATCCTCAAAAGGATTCATCTTACACATTATTAAATGACTCTAGTTGGTTTCCACGACATTGCTTTTATAATATCTATTTAAATAATTTAGTTGTAATAGGTGATATGAAAAATAGTATTGGGAATTTTGCTTTTCCATTTATTTTATTTATTGATACAACTGGAAGCATTTCTAATTTAATAAGAATATTTGGTCAAGGCAATTTGCATTTTCGAAATGTAGTGATGGATTCTCTAGGTAATATATATATATCTGGTTTTAAAATCGGTAGCTATCCGAACTCAGAGCCTATAACTATGAAAGTTGATACAAGTGGAAATATTATTTGGTCATTTCCTTATAACCTTTCTACATTTAGTAATTCCGCATCTTCAATAATTTCAACTAGCGATGGTAATATAATTACTGTTTATAATGAAGCTCTTTTCGGACCATGGTATAAATATCATCTCTTAAAATTAGACATAAGTGGAAATAATATATGGGATAGGACATTTAGTTATACAAAACAACTTTCCGGAGATGGTTTAACAGAACTTTCTAATTCAAATTTGATTCATGTAAGTGTTTTTCGTGACACAGTTAGTAATTCGGATCCGGTAGGAGCTTTGTTAACATTATTTGATTCAAATGGATCAAAATTATGGGAACGTGTTTTTTTTGAAAATGGTGGTTCAAAAGGAGTTTATGATGTGAAACCGACCTTAGATGGGGGATTCATCTTTTGCGGTGAAAATGATAACGGTTTTGTTGATTCTGTTTCAGGTTATCATACAGGACAAGCATGGGTCGTCAAAACCGATAGCCTTGGTTTGTTAACATCTATTAACAACCATACACCAAACTATTTGAGTAAAGCAAGTATAAATGCACCATATCCCAATCCAACAAATAATGCAATTACCATTGAAACATTTGTTCCCTTAGAAGCAAAAAAAGCAATGTTGCATTTGTTCGATATTCACGGTAAAGAATTACTTAAAAAGGAACTTAGTAAAGGAAAAACAACTACCACAATTTCATTGCAAGAATATGCATCAGGCAACTATTTAATCGCTCTAAGCGTAGATGATTATGCCGCCGGCGCAAAAAGAGTTGTAAAGGTGGAGTAGCAGTTTTTTAAAATTCAGGCATGTATACATTTAGATAATATTTATTTTAGTGTTCACATTTATTAAATTATATTTGTTAAAACAAATGGAACTAACAAAATAATGGATAGCATTCAAACACTAAGCATTCCTACCGATACCGGATATACCCGCATAGGAAACAATCAAGAGAATAGTAACAGTAAATTTTCTTTGTTTCCAAATCCTGCCAAAGAAACAACTTTGATTAAACTAATGCATCCAAGTTCTGAAGAATATACTGTAAATATTTTAGATTTCTTAGGAAAAATTCAATTAGAATTTATAATTAAAGATGAAAAGGAAATTTCTTTAAAAGAACTTTCTCCGGGCACATATATAGTTAAATTATTTAACAAAGGTGATCTTATTGAAAGTCATAAATTAATTAAATTTAATTAATCTTAAAAGCGTGGAAGGTAAATTTTACCTTCCACGCTTTTTTTAATGTTTTAATTCAACAACCATGAAAAAAAATAATTTTATAATAGCAATAATTATTAGTGTTCCGTTTTTATGTAATGCACAAATTGTTTTTAATAAGTATTATAATATTAGACCAGCTAGTAGCATGTTTAAAAAG
>JANXSD010000184.1 GCA_025352785.1 Bacteroidota bacterium | reverse complement strand
GTGCAGAGTTATAAACGTGTGTTGGATTTTGAAAATTTGAGGTATCACCATCACCAAAATCCCAATGCCACTTTACTGCGTCAACTGATAAATTTTGGAATAAAACAGTATCTGGAAGGCAAAAAGATGTACTTGTAAAAGTAAAATCAGCGACTAATCGTGAGTTATAAATTGCATTAGGAATTGTTATCGTACTCTTGCAAACATTATTGAAAGCAGAGAGCGTAATATTATAATATCCAGAATCACTATAATAATGCACTGGATTATTTAATGTAGAAGTAGTATTGTCACCAAAATCCCAAAGCCAAGTTGAACTTTGAGTAGATTGATTGGTAAACTGAAAAGCGATGATACTACAATTGGTTACAATAACTGCGTATTTAAATCCTGCTAGGGGATTGAATATTTGAATATTGTAGGCTAAAGGGAAAGTCATTGTACATCCATTTATATCTATGACAGTTAATGCCACAACGAATGATCCGCTATCTTGATAAACATGAAATGGATTTTTAAAATTTGAAATTCCACCATCACCAAAAGTCCAACTGTAAGAAGTGAAATTCATATTGCCTACATCAAAATAAATACTATCACCAGCGCAAGCTCTTCGTTTACTCGATGAAATTGGAGCGATGGTATTAATTGCAAAAGATTTAGCGACAAACGCGCTACATTGATTTGAATCAATAGAATTTAAACTAACAACGTAACTAGCATTTGTATTTGGATAGGTTATAGAAGCCGTTGATGTATTTATGATTTGTCCATTTCCAAAATTCCAATTATAACTATTAGCTTGTCCCGTAGTATTTACGTTTACAATAACTCCATTACAAGTATTGATGGTTGAAATATTGAAATCAGTGATCGGTTGAACAATATAAAATTTATCACCCATCATTAATGTATCTGCATTTCCTGAAATATCAAAAGCGATTAAAAAAACATTGAATGCACCACTATCCAAATATGAATGTAGCGGATCTGGAAGAGTAGAAGTTTGTCCATCTCCAAATGACCACAACCAGGAGACTGCATCGGGATAAGGATTATTAAACTGCACAGCATAGGGTGCGCAATGATAGATTATTGGTGGTGGCACAATAACACCTCCTCCCAAGGATCCACTTCCTGGGCCTGCTGGACCGAATGTAATTGGAGGATAAGCGTAAGTTGTTGAACAACTATCATTACCGATAGTAAGTGTTATGTTGTAAGGTCCTAATCCTGCATAAGTATGAAATGGATTTTCTAATGTTGAGGAATCACCATCACCAAAATTCCAGTGCCACCAAGTTGCTTGCGTCGAATTCGCATGAAACTGTGCATCGATAGGAATAATAGTATCAGTAACACTAATAGTTGCATTAGAACCTAAACCATTAAATAGAACTCCACCATTTATTTGCAATGTAGTTATACATCCATTAGGTGTTGTAATTTGCAAAGTAATATCGTATGTTCCAGGAATAGAATATATATGATTTGGATTTTGCAAAGTAGAAGTTCCACCATCGCCGAAATTCCATAACCACGAAGCTGCATTTAGAGAGCTATCCTTAAAAGTGACAACGTATGGAGGGCAATGACTAACAGTGTAAGAAAAATCTGGCACTGCACCATCTATTATAAATTTTTGAAAATTTCCAATAAAAGTTGAGCAACCACCATTAGGGGCCCAAGTTGTAAGTGAAACAGTATAAGTTCCAGGTGATGAATAGTTATGCGATGGGTTTGGTAAGTTCGAAGTTGTTCCATCTCCGAAATCCCAAATCCAAGATGCTGCTCCAGAATTATCGGCAAAGTGAACGAAATATGGAGCACATGCAGTTATTGGTGGTGGTGGTACAAAATTAACTGCTGTTTGGTTTACATTAATTTGTGAAGCAGAAATAATGGAATCAGTACAGCCAGTTGAATTGCTTACAGTTAATTTAACATTATAAAGGCCAGCATTTGTATAAATGTGATTTGGAAATTGTAAAGTGGATGTTATTCCGTCACCAAAATCCCACAACCAATTTGTTGCACCCAAAGAATGGTCATTAAAATTAACAGTTAATGGTGGACAACCATTAAGCACATCCGATGTAAAAGAGGCAATTGGATCATACGTTATAACTGTGGCCGCAAGAGGATAACTTTGACTGCAGCCATAAATATTTGAAGCCGTTAAACTAACTTGGTAATTACCAACTGTTGTATATATATGCGTTGGTGCAAATGCAGTAGATGATTGTCCATCGCCAAAATCCCATAACCAATTAAAATTTCCAGAAGTATTATTTATAAAATTAACTGGCAATGGCATACATCCAATATTATTTTGCATCGAATACGATAAATTGGGTGACGGATAAACATTTACCGGACCAAAATTATTCGAATTACTACAACCATTTGCATAAGTTATTGCGAGTTGAATCTGATAATTTCCTGAATTATAATAATGATGATAAGCGGCATTACTTGTACCTGTTGTTGTGTCACCAAAATTCCAAAAATAGGTGGTACTTGAACTTAAAGGTGTAATGAAGGATGTAAAAAAAGGTGCACATCCAGAACTGTCGAATACATCTATTTTGGGAACTAAATTAGCCTTAACATGAATGAAGTTTGGGTAATAACCAGTATCTGTACATCCATGAACATTCGTAACTATTAAGGATACATCAAAATATCCAGTATCATTATAAACATGTGAAGGATTAGTCAATGTTGATGAAGTTCCATCACCAAATGCCCATTGCCAAGACGCACCATTGGTAGCCTGACTAATGAATTGGAAAATATGTTTCGAATCACAACTTACACTATCACTTACAGAAACTAATACAGATGGTTTTGGATAAATTGTGAGGTATGAAGTTTGAGATTTTACATTACTACATCCATACGTTTTATTGAATGAAATTAAAGAAACTGTAAATGATCCAGCAATCGCATAAACGTGAGATGGATTATTTGCTGATGAAGTAGTGCCGTCACCAAAATCCCAAACACATGAATCATAATTTGTAGAAGTATTAGTAAATTGTATTAATCCATAACCTTGACAAGCCACTAAAGGACTAGCAGAAAAATTTGCCAAAGGAGGCGCAATTACTTGAACAACTTGTGTACTAGAATTTGTACCGGCGGGGCCGTTTGCAATTAAAGTAACTGTAAAATTTCCTACTGTTGTATAAACATTATTGGGATTTACTTGCGTAGATGTATTTCCATTACCAAAATTCCATTGATAGGTGGTAGCATTTGTGGAATTATTCGTAAATTGAACATTCATCGGCTGGCAACCTTGCGTATTGGAGACAGTAAATGAGGATACTGGCGACTGAGCATTTGCTGCCCAGTTACTGAGAATTAGACAAGCAATTGTTATCTTGAATAGTGTTAAAGAAATTCGTGAAGCGTTTGGCTTCATATAAGATAGTTTATGCCCGTAATACGTAGATCTATCCAAAATGTTTAGATTAATGGTTCTAAAAGATATGCTCGATTCATTTTAAAAATGGATTATATTTTGAATAATTCCCTTCTGTAAGGAAATTCTTGATATTCATTGATTTGCGAAAAATCCAAATTAATATATGCTATGTGCCTTGATTTTAAACTTTAAGGGGGAAGATCTTGTTACCTTTGGCGTTCAATTTTAAATGACAAGTGAGCGATCGTATGATATCGGAAGAAGAATGGGTAGAAGTTTACGGGGCAAGAGTTCATAATTTACAAAATGTAGATGTGACTTTTCCTCGAAATAAATTAGTAGTTATTACAGGTTTAAGCGGCAGTGGCAAGAGTTCTTTGGCGTTTGACACAATTTATGCGGAAGGACAACGTAGGTACATGGAAACCTTTTCAGCATATGCTCGCCAATTTTTAGGCAATCTAGAACGTCCGGATGTAGATAAGATAAAAGGATTAAGTCCTGTCATTTCAATAGAACAAAAAACAACAAATACAAATCCACGTTCAACGGTAGGAACTGTTACTGAGATTTATGATTTCATGCGTTTACTTTTCGCTAGAGCGTCTGATGCATACTCCTATCTTACTGGTGAGAAAATGATACGGATGACTGATGATCAAATTCTCGAAGTTATTTTTAAGCAATATGACGGTAACAACATTTTATTGTTAGCTCCAGTTGTTAAAGGTAGAAAAGGTCATTATCGTGAATTGTTTCAGCAAATTGCGCAGCAAGGTTTTGTTAAGGTAAGAATAGATGGTGTGCTTACGGACATCAAAAGAGGATTACAAGCTGATCGTTATAAAACACATGATATAGAAGTTGTAATTGATCGGTTAAATGTAAACGAAGAAGGTAGAATACGTATCACTGAAAGTATAAAAACAACGTTGAAGCAAGGTAAAGGATCCATGATGGTGCTGAATGAAGCGGATAACAAAGCTCGTCATTTTAGTCAGCATTTAATGTGTCCTACAACAGGAATATCATACGATGAACCTGCACCAAATTCTTTTTCTTTTAACTCTCCTTATGGTGCTTGTCCGAAGTGCAATGGACTTGGTACAATTCCAGAAATCGATATTAAGACAGTAATTCCAGATGCCTCTCGGAGCATTAAACAAGGTGGAATTGCGCCTCTTGGTGATTATAAAGACAATTGGATTCATCAGCAATTAGCTTCCATTGGAAAAAGATTTGGTTTCACACTCACAACGCCAATAAGTGATATTTCAGAGGAAGCTTTGAATGTAATTTTATATGGATCGAATGAAATATTTACTGTTGATAAAGAATACACTCCTGGAACTGTTAATAGTTACAATTTAAGTTTTGACGGAATAGCGAGTTTTATTTCTACACAATTGGAAGATGAATACACTTCTTCAAGGATGCGTAAATGGGCGCAAAGTTTTATGGCTTATGTAACTTGTCCGGAGTGTAAAGGTTCGCGCTTAAAACAAGAATCATTATATTTCAAGTTAGATGGAAAAAACATTGCAGACTTATCCAATACCGATATTGTTGCACTTTATGAATGGAGTAATACGGTTGAGAAAAAACTTTCGAAGAAGCAACAAATAATTGCGAAGGAAGTATTGAAAGAAATAAATAAACGATTGAAATTTTTATTAGATGTTGGTTTAGATTATCTTACATTAAATAGAAGTTCTCGGTCCTTATCAGGAGGAGAATCACAACGAATTAGGTTAGCAACACAAATAGGTTCTCAGCTTGTTGGGGTGATGTATATTCTTGATGAGCCAAGTATTGGATTGCATCAGCGAGATAATACGCGATTAATAAATTCACTTAAAGAATTAAGAGATTTAGGTAATTCAGTAATTGTGGTTGAGCATGATCGTGAAACAATTATGGCTGCAGATCATGTAATTGATATTGGTCCTGGAGCTGGAGTTCATGGAGGTAAAATTGTTGCATCAGGGACACCTGAATTAATGTTAAAAGCTGATTCTTTAACAGGAAAATATTTGTCGGGCGATTTACAAATTCGTTATGGTGAAAGAAGAAAAGGCAATGGACATAGCATCAAATTAAATGGAGCATCGGGTAATAATCTGAAAACAGTAAATGCTGAGTTTCCACTTGGAAAATTTATTTGTGTAACAGGAGTTTCTGGTAGTGGGAAATCTACATTGATAAATGAAACACTTTACCCTATTCTCAATCAACATTTTTATCGTTCACAAACAAGACCTCTACCTTACAAATCAATAAAAGGATTAGAGCACGTGGATAAGGTTATCGAGATAGATCAATCACCAATTGGAAGAACGCCTCGATCAAATCCAGCAACATATACAGGCGTATTTAGCGACATTCGAAATTTATTTTCACAGATGAATGAAGCGAAAGTGCGCGGTTATCCTCCAGGATGGTTTTCGTTTAACGTGAAAGGAGGTAGATGTGAAACGTGTCAGGGAGCTGGAATGCGTGTTATTGAAATGAATTTTCTTCCTGATGTGAATGTGATGTGTGAAGCGTGCAATGGCAAACGCTATAATCGTGAAATATTAGATGTACGTTATAGAGGTAAATCAATTAACGATGTACTAAATATGAGTATCGAGCAAGCAGTAGAATTCTTTGAAAATATGCCGAATATTTTACATAAAATTCGTACATTACAAGATGTTGGATTAGGATATATAACGCTAGGACAACAGAGTACAACATTATCTGGTGGTGAAGCGCAGAGAGTGAAATTAGCATCTGAATTATCAAAAAAAGATACTGGAAATACTTTTTACATACTTGATGAACCAACTACGGGTTTACATTTTGAAGATGTAAGAATTTTATTAGATGTATTGGATAAGTTAGTTTCCAAAGGAAATACTGTTTTGGTAATTGAACACAATATGGATGTTATAAAAATGGCGGATCATGTTATTGATTTAGGTCCTGAAGGAGGATCTAGAGGTGGAAATATTTTATGCTTTGGAACTCCTGAAGAAATTATTAATAACTTAGATTCGGTAACAGCACAATATCTACAAAAAGAAATGGAATTACAAAGGGTATAACTTTTTTGTAAGGATTTCCGTTAAATGCAATTAATTAAGATAAATTATGAATTTAGAAGAAGCAAAAATAAGACAAGCATTTACTGATAAAGATTGGCAAGAAGTAAAGGCGCAAGATACTTGGCAGATATTTAAAATTATGGCTGAGTTTGTGGAAGGATTTGAAAAGATGAGTAAGATTGGACCATGTGTTTCCATTTTTGGATCAGCAAGAACTAAACCTGACTCCCGTTACTATCAACTTGCTGAGGATATCGCACATAAGCTCACTTTAGAGGGATATGGAGTGATTACAGGCGGTGGGCCCGGTATTATGGAGGCTGCCAACAAAGGTGCTCAGAAAGCAGGAGGTAAATCAGTAGGCTTAAATATTAAATTGCCATTTGAACAATCTCCGAATCAATATATCGATCATGACAAGAGCATTACGTTCGATTACTTCTTTGTTAGAAAATTAATGTTCATTAAATATGCGCAAGGATTTGTAGTATTGCCAGGCGGATTTGGTACTATGGATGAGTTATTTGAATCGATTACACTTATACAAACAGGAAAGATTGGTCGTTTCCCAATTGTGATGGTAGGGAAAGATTACTGGCAAGGATTGATGGAATGGATTAAGACAATATTAGTAACGGAATATTATATTAATCCAGATGATTTAAAATTATTTAGGCTAGTAGATACGGCAGACGAAGCAGTGACAGTAATTGATAATTTTTATAGTAAATATCTTCTCAAGCCGAACTTTTAAAATAAATATTAAGTATAATGAAGGACCTCTAAAGGGTCCTTTTTTCGTTTGTAAGATTTTCTGGTTTTTACCATTTTTTAAAGCGTATAAAAATTGCATCCTGTAACATTCTGATACATCACTAGTATAAGCTATCAACTAAAAGATCGCTAAAATGAAAATTGAACAAAAAAAATGGAGTACCAATTTAGGATGGGAGTTTATTCGTCAAGATGATATCAATCGTAATGATTGCAATTTAGTTATCGCTTTTGGTAGCCGAACACTTTTTAGTAATCATAAATGGTTTACACTTTTAAAGCTTGAATATCCGAATGCAAATATTATTATGAATACTACATCGGGAGAAATAATAGACACTCAAGTGAATGATGAAACGATATCAGTAACTGCAATACAATTTGAGAAAACAATTTTAAAAACTGCGGTAACAAATATTAATGAACTTAAAAATAGTATTGATGCGGGAAGAGATTTAGCGAGTAAAATTGATACCCATGAGTTAAGCAACATTTTAGTTATTGCGGATGGACAAAAAGTTAATGGTAGCGAATTAATTGAAGGTCTTGAGCAGTATTTGCCAAAAGACACAATAATTACAGGTGGACTTGCTGGTGATGGAAGTCTATTTCAAAAAACGTTAGTAGGGCTAAACAACACTCCTACGGAAGGAATGATAGTAGCCATTGCATTTTATGGAAAAGGTTTAAAAATATCACATGCAAGTATGGGTGGTTGGGATTCATTTGGCCCAGAACGACTAATCACCAAATCGAAAGGAAATGTTTTATATGAATTGGATAATCAACCAGCATTAGATATTTATAAAAAATATTTAGGAGAATACTCTAAAGATCTTCCAGGATCGGGATTATTATTTCCATTAAGTGTAAAAATTGATAATAGCAATGAACCACTAGTAAGAACAATACTTGCCATAAACGAAGATGACAAAAGCTTAACTTTTGCGGGCAATGTACCAGAAGGGCACTATTCAAGATTAATGAAAGCAAATTTTGAGAGATTAATTGAAGGAGCATCTACAGCAGCAAAAAACAGCATGGAATTATTAAGTTCTCCAGACTTAGCCATTTTAATTAGTTGTGTTGGTCGTAAATTAGTATTAAACCAAAGAATAGAAGAAGAAGTTGAAGCTGTAAGAAAAACATTTGGATTGCATACTGCCATTACAGGATTTTATTCTTACGGTGAATTTTCACCACAAGATGGATTCAAAAAATGCGAATTGCATAATCAAACTATGACAATTACAACATTAAGTGAACAATAGTATGTTGAATAAGCTACTTCAACGTCAAGTTGATAAACACATAAACATAATTGCCCACCAAGAACCGAATTTAGAAACATTTCTAACTGCGGTAAATGATACGTATAATCATTATGAAAAAGACAGACTCATGATCGAGCGTACATTGGAAATAAGCTCATCGGAATTAACAATTGCGAATAAAAAATTACGTGTCGAATCAGAAGAAAATAAATGTGCACTAAATAAATTACAAGAGTCACTGCAATTATTACAACATGATTTTAAAGGCCATAACAACAAAAAAATAAAAGATCTAAACCTATTAGACTTAGCAAATATCATTAGACAAGAAACAGAGCAACGAAAAAAGGCAGAAGATAGATTAAAAAGTTACGTAACTAATTTACAAAAATCCAATAAGGAACTTGATCAATTTGCATATATAGTATCTCATGATTTAAAAGCCCCTCTTCGTGCAATTGCTAGTTTGGCAGATTGGATTAAAGAAGATTCAGCGGATGAATTAACATCGGAATCCAAAAAAAATTTAGAATTATTACGTGGTAGAGTTACGAGGATGGAGAATTTAATACATGGTATACTTGCCTATTCAAAAGCAGGAAAGATTCAAACAGAAAAGACAATCGTAAATATTTCAGAATTAATAAATGATATTCTCGATTCATTAAATCCACCATCAAGTATAAAAATTAATTTGCCAGATAATTTACCATTTATAGAAACAGAAGCAACGAAACTGCAACAAGTATTTGGAAACTTAATAAGCAATTCAATCAAATACATGGACAAACCAGAAGGTATTATAAATATTGGATGGATAAGACTAGAGGACAAATATCAATTTTTTGTAGAAGACAATGGGTCAGGAATTGAAGCTAAATATTACGATAAAGTGTTTATGATATTTCAAACATTATCAGCAAGAGATCATATTGAAAGTACTGGAATCGGATTATCTATAGTAAAAAAAATAATAGAAGAACAAGAAGGTAATATCTGGATAGAATCAAATCTAGGATACGGCAGTAAATTTTTATTTACATGGCCAGTTAACATTAGTATTACAAAAAAAACATCAGCATAAACAAAATGGAAGAAAAATTACTTAACATACTTTTAGTAGAAGATGATAGTGTTGATGTAATGAATGTACAACGTGCATTCAAAAAGAATAATATTACCAATCCTTTACACATAGCTTTTAATGGTGTTGAAGCTCTAAATATGCTACGTGGGACGAATGGAAAACCCAAATTAAATCCCCAGCCTCGTATAATACTCTTAGACATTAATATGCCTAAGATGAATGGAATTGAATTTCTAAGGGAATTGAGAAGTGATCCTGAATTAAAATCCATCACTGTTTTTGTAATGACTACTTCTAATGATGACCAAGACAAAATTGATGCATACAGTTTAAACATTGCAGGATATATTCTTAAACCATTATCATTTGAAAAATTCGTTAATGCGGTTTCAATATTAAATTCATACTGGAAGTTATGTGAACAACCAGATTACATAAAAGCATAAATAATAATAAATATGAATCAAAAGAAACTTCGAATTTTAGTTGTAGAAGATCATGCTCCTGATAGGATTATGATCCTAAATGCAATTCGTCAGTCCGGATTTGAAACAGAGGTACGTGTAGCTGAAAATATTGATGATGCATTGATTATAAGTGCAGGAAATTCGATAGACTGTATATTTCTCGATTACTATTTCCCAATAAAAAACGGAATAGATTTTTTGAGAGTGTATACATCAAGAGGTGGTACAGGTAGCATCATTATGGTTACAAGTCAAGACGATGTTAACATGGCAGTTGAATGCATGAAGATGGGAGCTAGTGATTATCTCACAAAAAATCAAATAACACCCGCAAGTATAAGCAAAAGTTTACATTATGTATTAAAATTAAAAACAGCTAGTGAAACTGCATTCAAAGCAGAGCAAGCGTTATTAGAGAGTGAATTAAAATTAAAGAGTATAATCGCACGGTCACCAGTAATTTTATTTAACATTGATCAAGATGGTCTTATCACTTTATATAAAGGTAAGGCAGCTTCCTTATTAAATGTACGTCCTGAAGAAGTAATAGGAAAGTCAATTTGTGAATTTGAAAATCAACTTCCTATTCGATACGAGGATTATAAGTCAGCTTTTCGGAATGAAAATTTAAATTTTAAAGTTGAAGTAAACAAACGATATTTTGATGTCAGTTATATCCCTGTAAAGAATGAACTTAAAGATACTACAGGAATGATGGGTGTAGCAATTGATATTACAACCTTTAAACAAAATGAAACTGATTTAAAGAATACCATAGAAATAACAGAAACAGCATCAAAAATCAAGGAACAATTCTTAGCGAATATGAGTCATGAAATCAGAACACCGATTCATGGAATAATTAGCTTAACTCAGTTTATTTTAAACACAACGCCAACAGAAGAACAAAAAAAATATCTTGAATTGATTAGAAAATCAGCGGATACATTAAAAGTAATCGTTGATGATATACTAGATTTATCAAAAATTGATGCGGAGAAAATGAGCTTCGAAGAAATACAATTTAATTTAAAAGATACAGTACAAACAACAATAGCTTCTTTTATTCCTAAAACCATAGAAAAAAACATTCAGATAAAAACTGATTTCTCAAATGCCATCCCATCATATTTAGTAGGAGATCCTGTTCGCTTAACACAAATAATAAATAATATCATTGGTAATGCGATAAAATTTACTGAAGTTGGATCGGTTTCATTAACGGTGGTTACCAAAGAAAAAAACGATGAATATATAATTATAGAATTTATTATTAAAGATACGGGAATAGGAATTTCACCACTTAAAATAGGAAGCATCTTTGATTCATTTAGTCAGGCTGAAAGTGATACCACAAGAAAGTATGGAGGAACTGGATTAGGGCTAAGTATTGCTAAAAAGTTAATTGAAAAACAAAACGGTCAAATAAACGTAGAAAGCAAGCTGGGCGAAGGAACTCAATTTACAATTCAGATACCTTATAAAATATCCAAAACCACAAAGGAAATGGAAAACAATACACAAGAAAAGCCGGTTATAAATTTTGAGAAAAAATTAAGAATTTTAGTAGCGGAGGACAATGACATCAATCTTTTTATCATCGAAAAAATGCTAAAAGAATGGAATTTGCAAATTGATTTTGCAACTACGGGAACGGAGGCAGTGGCTAAAATGAAAGAGGGCAATTTCGATTTAATTTTAATGGATGTAGAGATGCCAGACATGAATGGATATAGGGCGACTGAAATTATTAGATCAGAATTAAGTTATCCTGCGAATGAAATTCCCATTATTGCTATGACGGGACATGCGATGCAAGGCGAGCGAGAGAAATGTTTGAAATGTGGGATGAATGATTATATATCCAAACCATTTAAACCAGAAGAGTTAAAAGAAAAAATAAGTTTACTCACCAAGAGTAAAACTGAGATTGCAGAAGAAGTTAGTCAGGCTTTTACAGGAGATATGAGCGACATTAAACCCGCTCCTTCTAAAGTTACCTTGGCAACAAATTACATATCGGTAGAAAACAAATTAACTGATATGACATTCCTAAAAGAAATTTCGGAAAATAATGAACAATTCTTCAGAGAATTTATCCAAATGTTTTTAACCAATACACCCAAATCAATTGAAGAAATGAAAGTTGCATTGGAAAATTCAGATTGGGAAAAATTAAGACAAGCATCCCATAAAATAAAGCCCTCCTTTAACTACGTTGGATTAAAAGAACTGAGCCAAAACGCTGGAAAGATTGAGGAATATTCCAGGTCAGGAAAAAATTTAGAACAAATTCCAACACTATTAAACAATATAATAATTACTAGCCAACTAGCTTTTACCGAATTAGAGTTTGAATTAAACACAATCGCATAATCAAAAATAAAGAATCATGTCAACAGGAAAAATAGTAATTGTTGAAGACGATGTTATGGTAGCTGCTTTAATGAAGCAAGCATTAACGAAATTCGACAAATTTGATGTAACCCATTATGAAAATGCAGAAGATTGCTTAAGCAATCTACATGAAAATCCAGATATTGTAATAGTTGATTATAATTTACCTGGAATGGATGGTCTTTTACTTATGGCCAAAATAAAAGCATACAACTCCCAAACAATGGTAGTGATATGTTCTGGACAGGAAAACGTTGAAGTAGTTGTTAATGCATATCGAAATGGTGCCAATGAATACATTCTTAAAAACGAGAATATGGTAATCAATTTAGATAATGCGATTACCAATTTAGCAATGAATGTTACCTTACGAAAAGAAGTATCCTTACTTCAAGATCAAATTATGGATCGAAATAAATATTCGAACATTATTGGTAATAGTAATGCAGTGCTTCGTGTTCTTCGATTAATCCAGAAAGTAGAGAACAACAATATGATGGTTTTGGTAACGGGGTTAAGTGGTACCGGAAAAGAACTTGTTGCAAAGGCATTACATTATAATTCATTGAGAGCCCGTAAGCCATTTGTAACAGTTAATATGGGAGCTATACCAGAAGAACTTATCGAAAGTGAATTATTTGGTCACGAGAAAGGTGCTTTTACGGATGCACGCGAACGAAGAATTGGAAAATTTGAAGAGGCAGATGGAGGAACGATCTTCCTTGATGAAATCGGCGAGATGGATATGGGCTTACAATCTAAATTACTTCGTGTGTTGCAGGAAAAAGAAGTAACGAGAATTGGAAGTAATAAAACAATAAAACTTGATTTCAGGTTGATTGCTGCAACAAATAGAAACTTAGCAGTTGAAGTAAAAGAAGGACGATTTCGAGAGGATCTATTTTATAGAATCCAAGGATTTTTAATTCATCTTCCACCATTAAAAGAACGAGGAGATGATATTATTTTACTCGCAAAACATTTTCTTCAAGATTTTTGTTCACAAAATAAGATTACTCCAATAATAATATCCAAAGAAGCTTGCAAATTCATGCTTGATTATGCGTGGCCAGGAAATATTCGTGAGTTAAAAGCAGTTATTGAACGCGCTACATTAATGGCAGAAAATGGCACTATTACTCTTGAAGATTTAACATTTGTAACTGCATAATTCAATCTAATAATTTATAAAAAAGCCCTGAAGTTTGATTACTTCAGGGCTTTAAATATTATGTGCATTTCACAAATTAATTTGAACATTTTTATAGCTTATCCGTATAACGATTAACTAAAAATAGTTTTATGGAAAAGAAAATGAAGCGGAAAGGTTTAAGAATGGCTCCAAGAACTACACAAAAATTTAAGGTAAAATATGCTGTAGTGGGTTCATCGATGCTTGCAATAATGGGAATGGCTTTTATTTATATGAATTTTTCTCAATCAGAAATCTCTAAAGCAGCAGATAGTGATAAGGGATATGTTGTGACCTACCGAACAACGGATATCGTAGTTCCAAAAAGAATGTTACTTGACATTTCCACACAAGAAAGAGTAGCTATAGTTGGATACAAATCAAATCCGAATGTTAAACATGATGATATATCGCGAGCAACAGACATTATTATTAAAAACGAACAAAAATAAAAAAGCTTGTGAAAAATATATCAATAACTACAATACTATTTTTATTTTTAATAATTACTAAAAGTCTTGCCGTAACAAAAACAAGCAATGGTTCTGGTAACTGGCAGGTGAGTAATACATGGACACCATCGGGAGCTCCAGGATCAAGTGATGATGTAATTATTACTGGATCCAATAGTGTATCTATTGTAACAAATGTAAGTTGTCAATCTATTACAGTTGGATCAAATGCAACACTTTCTATAGGAACAAATAAAACACTTACCATTTCTGGTACAGGTGGTTTAACTGACAATGGCACTATTACTATGAATGGCGACATTACACTGTCTACTGCGGGGTCAGCATTTGTATTAGGACC
>JANXSD010000171.1 GCA_025352785.1 Bacteroidota bacterium | reverse complement strand
TCCTAATCCTTTTACTGCATCCCAACGAATCACTTCTGTTTCATTCGGTACAAAACCTTCACCGCCTTGAGGATAAGTTAACGTAATATCACTTGTTCGAAATTCATAAACGACATAATAGTCTTGCGGACCAAGCGGAATTGAAGTACCATTAACATGGAGTGTGTAAACTCCTGCTGATGGATTATCAATTGTAACTTGTTCCATGTTGTTTAAGGTATCTACACCTCGAACAGCAGGATCATTTAAAGTAAGTGCATTTGGAGTTGGATTTAATATCCATGGATTAAAAATAGCAGACGATGGATCAGTTATAGTAATATCAAGATCATTTACCAATGCTTTTGATGCTAGTGGTGTGCCTTCTGGATCATTCCAATAAACCATTACTCTCATTTGATTCACGCCAGCAGGAACAGTTATAGTGTGCGCATTAACACCTGCATTTGAAATGCTATCTAAAATATAACGACCATCTTCAATAGTACGTAACGCACGAAAAGCATTTACACGACCCCACCCGTATGTATAATCAGGACCAGGATTTCCAATATCTTCTGCACCATTTAATAAACTAGCTTTTATTAATGCAGCATTTGGATTTTGATTTCCATTTAATGATTTATATGCTTGATAAAGTTGAGTAAGAATTCCAGCAATTCCTGGTGATGCAGCAGAAGTACCACCACCAACTTGATACGTATTATCTTGATCGGTTGAAAGTTGATCTAAACCATTCGAGCAAATATCGGGTTTAACACGTCCATCAGATGCCGGACCTCTACTACTCGAGTTGTCAAGTATTTCGAGTGGACTTAAGTTACCACAAGCAATAACATTTTTTCCTGTTTTATATCCACCAGTAATATTTCCCCATCCAGCACCAGCACCATATTGACAATCACCACTACCATTATTTCCTGCAGAAAAAACAAATTCTAATTGTGGATTTTCATGTAACAATTGATCGCCAAATTGTGTGTCACTAGAATATTCGTTGCATCCTTGTGAATAAGAAGTGGAACAAATGATAGTTCCTAAGGTATCAAAATTATTTACAGCATTGATGATGTGTGGATATCCATTAATATCATAAACATGCAAATAAGCGCCTGTACCCATCCCTCTAATTGTTGGGTCAAGATTACCAGCGCCTGCAAGAATTCCGCTTGTCATATCACCATGCGTGCCTCCAGTGCCCACAAGATGATTTGTTAATCGTCCTTGAAAATCAATATGAGGACCTACTTCTCCATCATCTGCTAATCCAGCAACAACACCACTACCATCATAATGACGACCAGTTGCATAATCACTATTAATTACATTGGAACGATGAAGACTTCTGCCTTTAGTATCTTCTGGCGTAGAAGGAGCAGCAATTGAATTAATATAAAAAACCCAACTTTCTGCAACTAATATATTTAATATTTTAGTGTTGATGCGTAAAGTGATGGTATGATTGGTTGTATTAATTCCAAGGATTTTTCCATGATGCATTGCAGCAGCTTTTGCATGTTCACTTGAAATATTTTTTTGATATTGAACAATTAAATCAACAGTGTTTTTTTCGTTTACAGCATAAGATGAAAAACCACCTGCAATATGTTTACTTATTTTTTGCATTGCTTCTTGTCGAATGATACAACGAATATTGAAATTGCGTAATTGTTTTCTATCATACCCTTTTGGGATGGCTACCATAAAAGTATTAGATGGAATATAGTCCAATAATAATAAGCCACTTTTTTTAATCGATGCTTTTTGTAATGCATTCGGTAAACTTTCAAATTGAATAAAACGGTAGTAGTACCCGTTATAAATGTCTTTAGCTTTTGGTGAAAGCAGGAATTGTTCAAGGTTGGAGGAAGGTTGAATTGCTCCACTTTGAAGTTTAATACTGAAATCCTGCTGTGCAGAAAGTGGATTTGAATAGATCATGATAAGGATGAGCCAGCCGAAAATAAATTTTCTCATATTGTATACAGTTGATTAGTTTGATGAAAGTAAATAAAATTATGAAGTTATAGGTTAAAAAGTAGTTTTCTTTTGGCAATTTTGTTGCGATGTCGAAGTTATACATAGTGCCCACCCCAATTGGAAATCTTCAAGATATTACTTTGAGGGCTCTTGAAGTTTTAAAATCTGTGGATATTGTTTTAGCAGAAGATACACGTACCTCTAAATTTTTATTGCAACATTATGGTATTGAGAAACGAATTCTTTCTCATCATCAGCACAATGAACATCAAGCATTGAAAGAAGTAATTCGCTTGTTGAAAGAGGGAACAAGCATCGCATTGGTTAGTGATGCAGGAACGCCTGGCATTAGTGATCCTGGTTATTTATTGATTCGTGAATGTGTGCGCGAAGAAGTTCCTGTAGAATGTTTACCTGGCGCAACGGCTTTTGTTCCTGCTTTAGTGATGAGTGGAATCCCATGTGATCGCTTTGTGTTTGAAGGATTTTTACCTCAAAAAAAAGGAAGGCATACTCGGTTATTAGCATTAAAAGAAGAAGATCGTACTATTGTTTTTTATGAATCACCACACCGATTAGTAAAACTTTTGGAGGAATGTTGTGAATATTTTGGCCCTGAAAGAATAGCTTCTGTTTCACGTGAACTCACTAAAATGTTTGAAGAAAATAAGCGTGGAACAGTGGAAGAATTAAAAATTTATTTTTCTCAAAAAACGGTCAAAGGAGAAATCGTTGTTGTTGTTTCTGGTAAGGAATAGTACTTGAATTTCTAAATCATCTGAACTACTCCCAATGGATTTTATACCAATTGCAAATATGTTTTAGTCCAAAGATGCGATGTAATTTTTTATCAAGACGATTTTAAAAAATCGTCGCATAGCCTTTGCCTACGAAACTATTTTTTTAAGAAGTATTGATGAAAAAGGACAAGTAGATTAGACTAAAACATATTGGCAGTTGGTATTAGTACCTTATATTTACCACTACTTTTATCTATGACCTGAATACTAATAACACCACTTTTATTCTTTTTCTGTCTAACAAACATGGATAAATTTAACCCAAACTGGCTCTGGGACACCCAAAATAACAAATAAAAAAACGTAAATTGGTAATTATCAATAAATTGATTTTTTGAAGGGGATAACTTGTCGAAAACAGGAAAAAGGGGGTCTTCGTTAAGAAGAACCCCTTTTTTTATTTGCATAAACTAAAATTAATTTCCTGCTATTTTCATCTTTTCAAAAGTATGATCATCGAATGCTTGCAATGCTTTTATTAAAAAAGGATTGATGTCATTGATAATAACATAATATGCATTCGTGTTCCAAAGATCTCGTGCAATCAATGCACGTAATTGTGTCTTGATTAACTTCTCCGAAGTAGCATATCCTTTCTCATCTTTTTTTACATTTTTCTTTTCTGCTAAAGCCATAAACTTACTCATGAAATCATCTGTAAGTGTAAAGTTTTGTTTGAAAGCAAAAACATCAGTGTATGATTTTAAAAGATCAGCACGATGCTCATCAACGTATGCATACGTGAAATCATTCAATACACTTTCTCTTCTTAAGTTATCATAATACTTACTACTCATACTGGTATCTAAAGGAATAAATACATCGGGCATAATTCCACCTCCACCGTAAACAATTCTCCCTGCGTTGGTATTGTATTTTAAGGAGTCGATAAATTTAATACTATCAGGACTATACAATTCACCGTGCGTAAAACGATTACTTAAATCCATTTCATAGTTTTCATCACCTGGCTCATAATGTTTTTGAATGCATCTTCCTGATGGTGTATGATAGCGGGCAATGGTCAGACGAACGGCAGATCCATCTGGTAATGGAAATGGTTTTTGTACTAATCCTTTTGCAAAAGTTCTACGGCCAATCACGAGTGCGCGATCCCAATCTTGTAAAGCACCAGTAACAATTTCACTGGCAGAAGCGGAGCCTTCATCAACCAATACAATTACTTTTCCTGTTTCGAAACCTCCAGTACTTGTTGCATACGAATCCTGGCGAACTGAATTTCTTCCTTCAGTATAAACAACACGTTTTCCATTTGATAAAAACTCATCCGCAAGTTCAATAGCTCTATTCAAATAACCACCGCCATTACTTGTTAAATCAAGGATGATACTTTTCATTCCTTGTTCTTTCAGTTTTGCTAATCCTTCTTTAAATTCATCAACAGTGCTATCAGCAAACTTGCTAATTTTTATGTATCCAACAGTTGGTGAAGCCATGTACGTTGCGTCAACACTAAACAACGGAATCTTATCGCGTGTAATCGTGTAATCTAATAATTCGGGGCTACCCCGGCGTGCAATAGCAACCTTTACTTTTGTTCCTTTATCACCACGCAATTTTTTTAACACATCATTATTTTTTATACCGATGTTGGTGACTTTTGCATCATCAATTTTTACTATGCGATCGCCAGCACGAATACCCAATTTTTCGGATGGTCCGCCAGAAATAGTTTGTGTAACCATAATGGTATCATCCAGAATATTGAATTGTATTCCAACACCTTCAAACTTCCCTACTAACGGCTCATTGGTTTCTTTTAAATCGTCTGCAGAAATATAAATAGAATGTGGATCTAATTCTTTCAACAAAGCACGAATAGCATCTTCTGATATTTTTTTCTGATCAACAGAATCAACATAAGCATATTGGATCATGTTTAACAATGCATCAAGCTTTTGTCCTTGCTCCGTACTTTGAGCTTTCACTACGGGCACATTCAAACAAAAGGTAAGTCCTAACACTATAGCAAGGAACTTTAAATTAATTTTTAGTTTCATATTTTTCGGCATTTCTATGAGGTCTGAAATTTAGATCTTATAGAAGTTGGGTATTTTATTATTACAGCAAGTATACGAAAGCCTTTACAATCACAATCAGCAAAGGAAAGGCAATTTTCCACAATTATAACGTAGTACTTTATGGAATGTTATAGTTGCATATTTTTAGTGGTAAAGAATTATTGCTTTGATAGGCAAGACTCACAATAAATTCATCATTTGTAAACGTTTCCAATAGATATATTTTCGAATCAATTTGATGGCTTTCTGATGTAGTATCCAGATTCTTAAGATTATCATTTATTCCAGAACCATTTGCCTTTAACAGTGCTTCTTTTTTTGTCCAGATAGCAAAAAATGATCTCGATGAGGGTTCTTCTGCTAAGATGGCTTGTTCTTTCTCATGAAAATGCTGGTCTGCAATCGGTGTAAAAGGCTTGGAATCTTGTAGGGTTTCGATATCTACTCCAACTGGATGTGGTCCGAAAGCAAAGGCTACAAAGCTTGTTGATTTACTGATATTGAAATGGAATGGTAACGTTTCCAAATAGGATTTTCCTGTTTTGGTTGTTTTGATTTTTAATAGTTCAAAAGGTTTATTGCAATAGTGGCCTAGCCACGTATTTAATAAATGGTGTCTCCAAGAATATGCGAATGAATCTTTTTGTTGATGGTATTTTGTTGCTTGAAGATTTTCGTTAGTTGATAAGTTATAGGATTCTAATTTTGTAGAATTTAATTTTACAATTACTAATATATTTTCCAGAGTTGGATTAAATAGCAAAGGATCGATTGCAGTTGCATTGAAAGTTTGAATTTTCAATTCAGTGGACAGCATTTTTTTTAGCGATACGTGTTAATGATTCATCAACAACTTTAGCGAGCTCAAAAACATAAGGTTCCCAAAAAATAGAATTATGATCACCAGGGATAACATGTACATCAACTTTTCCATTGGTAAAATGTTTCCATCCTAAATCGTGTGAAAAGGTATTATTGAAAAAACCTTCTTGAGCACGAACAAGTATCAGATCGATATCAAATTTTTCGATTTTATAATCAATCATCGCTTTATAACATGCTTCTTCAATATTACGGAAACTTGCGGCAGATTCTTCACCAATTAATTCTACCATTTTATGTTTATCAAGCCACGACTCTAATTCAGTTTCTTGATGACTTCCACTTTTATTTATTTTTTTATTCAATTTAGATTGAAGGTACTGTTGTCGTTTTTCTTTATCAGATGCGATAAAATTGGCAGCGCGTTTTATAAGCCGTTCAGCAAATAACTGCACCCCTTTAATTTGTTTTATTCCTGCTGATAAAAACTCCAATTCGGAAACAGCCTCCACATCAAATAAACAAAGGAAGCTAACTTCTTTCCCTAAAGCTTTTAACTGCAACGCCATTTCATAAGCGAGATAACCACCAAAAGAACCACCCGCTAATGCATAAGGACCTTCAGGTTGAAACAGCATAATTTCTTTTACATGATGCGCAGCAATTTCCTTCATGGTAGAAAGAGGCTCATCTTTTCCATTCAATCCAATTGCTTGTAAACCATAACTTGGTTGATCGGGATGTAACAGTTGTGCAAGTTCATAATACTTAAAAACATTTCCACTAATGCCATGTGCAAAATACAACGGCTTTCTAGTTCCTGTTTCTTTAATGATCACTAACGGATTCCATATTAAATCACTAGGTGGTGTATCGTAAAGTTTACTTAGTGTACCAATGGTTGGATTCGTAAATAAAACGGCAAGGGGTAATTTTACATTGGTAAGATGTTCCAACTCTACCATCATACGAACCGCTAAAAGGGAATGTCCTCCCAACTTAAAGAAGTCATCATCGAGAGAGATATCATGAACATTTAGAATTTGTTTCCAAACGTCAGCAATAATTTTTTCTGTATTACTAAAGGTTTGTTCTGCTAATGAATTTTTTATTAAATCGAAATTGATTTGTGGATCGGGTAAGTTTTTTCGATCTATTTTTTCATTCGGAGTAAGTGGAAATTTATCTAACAGTGTATACGTATTAGGAATCATGTAGTCGGGTAAAAATGTCGACATGCTTTCCCTTGCAGCATTCGCTAATTTTTTTTGAAGTTCATTTTTTGATATACTTCCATCGTTTAAGTCGGAAATAAAATATGCTGCAAGATAACTATCCCCAGTAGCGCCCTGACGTGCAACAACAACCCCCAGGCGAATGTTTGCAGTTTTATTTAAAGCTGCTTCAATCTCTCCAAGTTCAATTCGGAATCCACGTATTTTTACTTGATGATCTAAACGATTTAAAAAATGTAAATTTCCATTAGGATCAACAATAACACGATCGCCAGTTCGATAAATATTTCCTTCATCAAAGGGATTAGGAGTAAATTTTTCTGCATTTAACTCGGGTCGATTTAAATATCCAGCAGATACACCATCACCACCAATCCATAATTCGCCTGCTACACCTAATGGACAAGGTATTCCTGTTTCATCAACAATATATAATAAAGTATTTGCAATTGTTTTGCCAATACTCATTCCGCCATTAACGATATTTTTAAAATCAGATTCGTCAATCTTTTTTATCGTCGACCAAATAGATGTTTCTGTTGGACCATATAAATTCCAAACAGCGTAATTATTTCCAAATAATCTTTCAGCAAGTTCCACACGAAGAGCTTCTCCGCCACATAAAACGTTTAAATGTTTTGCGCCTTTCCATCCTGATGCTAAAAGCAATTCCCATGTTGTTGGTGTTCCTTGCAAATAAGTGATTGGAAAATCTTTTATTGTTTTATCAAGCCACAGTGCGTCCATTGATTCTTCTCTCGTTGCAAGATGTACACGTGCTCCACTTAACAATGGCAAAAAGAATTCGAGCACAGAAATATCAAATGAAATGGTAGAGATGGCAAGTAAAGTATCTTCAGGTTTTATTTTAAATCGTTCTTTCAAATCAACCATAAGGTTTACAACACCATTGTGTTTTACCATCACTCCTTTTGGCTTTCCAGTAGACCCAGATGTATAGAGTAAATACGCCAATTGATTTTCATTAACTGGTACTGGTATAAATGATCCGTTTGGAATATTCGCTAATGTTTTAACATCAAAATTTAATATTCTTTCGGATGTTAATTCTAGTTCAACTGCTAATTCATTAGTTGTAATAACAATTGGAGCTTGTGAATCATCAAGCATTAATCGCAAACGATCGGCTGGAAAACTAGGATCAAGTGGAACATACGCGGCACCTGCTTTTATAATTGCAAGAAGCACCATAGGTAATTCTACAATTCGTGGAAGGCACACTCCTACGAAGTCACCTTGTTTAATTCCACGTTGTTGTAATAAAGCAGCGAGCGCCGTTGAAAGAAAATCTAATTGAGCATAAGTATAATTTTGGATACTACTAGAAGTGGCAATCTTATTAGAAAACGCTAATGCCTTTTCTGAAAATAATTCATGTATGCCTTTTGTGGAGGGATATGGTTTTATATTCAAATTGAGTGCCTTTAATACACTCACTTCATTTGTTGTCATGTCAGAAATCGTAATACAATTTTTAATGGGTAATTATTTATTGTGGCACTGATATAGATAAAAACAGAAGGTCAGTTAACCAAATCTAATATTTAACTCTATTTCACTAGCTACGTTTTTAAATTAATAAATTTACAATGATCCTTTATTAACAAAATAAATAGTAGAAGCTTTTGTGAAACAACTAAACGTAATTATTCTGTACGTATTGCATAATTATTTTTTCTTGGCAATATGATTGAGTGGCTGGTTAACTGTTTTTGCCAAGTCAAAAACATTTGGTTCCCAGAAAATAGAGTTATGATCACCTGGTACAACATGAACATCTACTTTTCCGCTAGTGAAATGTTTCCATCCTAAATCATGTGCGTAGGTATTGTTGAAATCTCCTTCTTGTGCACGAATTAAAGTGATATCACGATCATATTTTTTTATTTTATAATCAGTCATTGCTTTGTAACAAGCTTCTTCAATGTTTCGGAAATAAGCAGCGGATTCCTCCCCAATTAACTCCACCATTTTATGTTTGTCAAGCCAAGACTCCAAGTCATAATCAACATTTCCGCCACCTTGTTTACTCTTATTTCGCATCTTGGCTTGAAGATATTTTTGACGTTCTTCTTTATCTGCGCTTATAAAACTTACGGCACGTTTCACAAATCTTTTAGCAAAGAGTTGAGCTCCTTTTATTTGTTTCATTCCTTTGGATAAGAATTCAAGTTCTGATGCAGCATCTAAATCGAATAAGCATAAGAAGCTAACTTCTTTTCCAAGTGCTCTTAGTTGAAGTGCCATTTCGTAAGCGAGATAACCACCAAAGGAGCCTCCTGCAAGTGCATAAGGACCTTCTGGCTGAAACGCCATAATTTCTTTTACATGATGCGCTGCAATGTCTTCCATTATTGAAAGGGGTTCATCTTTTCCATTTAAACCAATTGCTTGCAATCCATAACTTGGTTGATCATTGTCGAGAAGTTGCGCTAAAGCATGATATTTGAAAACGTTTCCACTAATTCCATGAGAAAAATACAATGGTTTACGACTTCCAGTTTCTTTAATGATTACTAAAGGATTCCAGATTAAATCTTCTGGAGGTGTTTCATATAATTTACTTAATGCACCAATAGTAGGATTGGTAAATAATACGGCAAGAGGTAATTTTATTCCTGTAATATGTTCCAGATCAACCATCATTCGTACTGCAAGTAAGGAGTGACCACCTAACTTAAAGAAATCATCATCGAGCGCTATTTCTTGAACATTAAGAATTTGTTTCCAAACATCAGCAATTATTTTTTCAATTTTACTAAACGATTCTTCGGAAACATTACCTCTTGTTGTATCGCGATTTATTTGTGGATCTGGTAAAGCCTTTCTGTCGATCTTATCATTTGGCGTAAGCGGAAATTTATCCAATAACATCCAAGCGGTAGGAATCATGTAATCTGGTAAAATGGATGACATGCTTTCACGCGATGCCTGAATCAGTTTTTTCTGAAGATCTAATTTAGGTATTTCAATACCATTCGTTTCTGCAATAAAATATGCTGCAAGAAAATTATCTCCCGCTTGATTTTGTCGAGCTATAACAACACCTTGACGAATACCTGGTGTTTTATTTAGCGCAGCTTCAATTTCACCTAATTCGATACGGTAACCACGAATTTTAACTTGATGATCAAGACGATTTAAGAAATGGAGATTTCCTTCTGCATCAACCGATACGCTATCACCAGTGCGATACATCATTCCCGATGTGAAAGTATTTGGAATAAATTTTTCTGCATTTAATTCAGGTCGGTTGAGGTATCCAGCAGAGACACCATCACCCCCAATCCATAATTCTCCTGCAACACCTAAAGGACAAGGTTGACCGAATTCATCTACAATATAAACTTGTGTATTAGCAACCGCTTTACCAATGCTAATTCCTCCATTTCGTGTATTATGAAAATCACTTATTTCTATTTTTTTTATCGTCGACCAAACAGTTGTTTCTGTTGGCCCGTATAAATTCCATACGGCTAAATTTTTTCCAAATAGTTTTTCGGCAAGTTCAACACGTAAGGCTTCACCACCACATAAAACAGTTAAGTGTTTAGCACCTCTCCATCCTGATGTTAAAAGTAATTCCCATGTAGCAGGAGTTCCTTGCATATACGTGATTGGAAACTCTTGTATTGTTTTATCTAGCCATGTAGCATCCATGGCTTGTTCTCTAGTAGCAAGATGTACACCTGCACCACTAAGAAGTGGTAAAAAGAATTCAAGAACAGAAATATCAAATGAAATCGTTGTTATTGCTAGTAAAGTATCTTCAGGTTTAAAGTTAAAAGTTGTTTGTAAGTCAGTCATGAGATTTACTACCCCACTATGTTTAACCATCACCCCTTTTGGCTTTCCTGTTGATCCGGAAGTATAAAGTACATACGCTAATTGATCAGCCGAAAAAGGTACAGGAACAAAAGAATCGGTCGAGAAATTTTTTAGTTCTTCTTCGTCAAAATAAAATACTTTATCAGAAGTTAATTCAAGATCTTCTGCTAATTTTTCTGTTGCTATTACTATTCCTGCTTGTGAATCATCTAACATTAATCGTAGTCGATCGGCAGGAAAATTTGGATCTAATGGAACATAAGCAGCGCCTGTTTTCATGATAGCAAGAAGCACCATTGGTAGTTCCACTACTCTGGGTAGGCAAACGCCAACAAAGTCGCCTGGCTTCACCCCTCGTTGTTGTAGTTGAGCTGCAATAGCAGTTGATAAACGATCTACCCTGCTATATGAGTAGCTATTGGCATTGCTAGAAGTAGCAATCCTATTTGGAAATAAGGTCGCTTTCTCTGAAAATAATTCATGTACCCCCTTACTTGTTGGATACTCTTTAATATTTAAATTCAGAGTACTTAATACAACCTGTTCTTTTGTTGTCATGGCAGAAATCTTTGCAATCTGTTGTGTCGAATTCGTAATTACTTGTTGCATTACATGGATGAATTCTTGCAAGCGCAATTCCATCATCGATGTTTCAAATAAATCTATATTATAAGTACATTCTAACAATAAATTATTGCCATTTCCTGATGCATTTAGAAACAGCTCAAAATTCTCATAAAAACGAGGGTTAGTTGAGAAGTCAAAGTTAAGACCGCTAAATTGAAATCCATCTGTGAAACCGATATCCACATTTAACACTACGGGCACTAATGGTATTCGAGAAGGATCCCTATTTACGTTTAATTTACGCACAAGATTCCCAAAGGTAAATTGTTGATGGTCAAAAGCATCAAAAAGATAGCCTCGCCTCTCCTTTAGATACGCTAGAAAGGTCTTTTGAGGATCTAAGCTGGTTCTGATAGGCAATAAATTTACGCAATGGCCAACCAAATTATAAAGTCCTTCGGCACTTTGACCAGAGGAGGGGAGCCCAACTACTAATTCCTTTTGCCCTGTAACTTTGTATAAAAATATCTCCAAGATGCTAAGCATAATTGTGACAAAACTGGTATTGGTTTTTTTTGCGAGTTCGCGTAAATCAGCTACTGTTTGAACTGGAACCGTAATATCAATACGATGAGCATTAAATGTACGGAAGGAGGGACGAAGCTTATCAATAGGAAGATTAAGTTGGGGAATTTCCGCAGCAAATTGATTCAACCAAAAGGCTTCCGTTTCTGAATACTCGCCCTCTTTCTGATAACGATCTTGTTTCTCAGCAAATTCAACAAAGTTGTTCGAAATAGGTAATACGGGTATTTTATTTTCAATAAGTGCGGAATAGATTTTCCCTATATCTTTAAGTAATAAACTAAGCGACCATCCATCACAAATAATATGATGTGCAGTAACTATAAAAATATTTTCTTGAGCAGCAAGAATTATAATTCTTGCTCGAATCAAAGGCCCATTTTCTAAATCAAATTCATCGTGAACTTCTTGTTCTTTTACTCGTTGGATAAAATTTTCTTTCTCCGTTGCTGTTTTCTTTTGAAAATCACTAATTGTGATAGGCACGTGCGCTTTCGCAGCAATTTGTATTTGAGTCCCATCTTCACTAAAAGAGGCTCTAAGGGCATTGTGTCGTTCCATTAAAAGATCGAACGTTTTTTGTAGAACGATTGTATTAAGAAATCCACTGAATTTCAAAGAAACAGATTCATTATATGCGCAGTTGGCAGCCTTGCCACCTAACTTTACAGAAACAAATATTTCACGCTGGGCTTCTGTTGAAGGAGCGCAAATAAGTTGTGGAGCAAATGGGTCGAAATCTATCTGCTCTAATGAAAACGCTTTTTGTATTAATTCCATTTTCAAAAAAAATTAATTAAAATTTACTTTCAAATATTTTCCAGGACGATCTGGATCTGCTATAAACCATCCAGAAGTTCCATCAGGATTCTTACCTAATATGGCTCCTTCAACGGGCGGTATTTCAGCAACATGACCATTTAATTTATTGCTACCATTTCCATTGGCATAAATCGGTTTTATAGTTGCCAAAACTTTTCCAGGAATTAAACCAAGTTCCATTAATTCAAGTAATGCATCTTTAAATTGTTGTGCAATAAAAGATACATCCTCTTTACTATGTCCTTCCGTTAAGAAACAAGGAAACCCATCATAAATGTGAACGCCTTTAAAACGCAATAAGCAATATAGCAAATCAATATTTGGCATATCAGCATCATATTTAGGTTTAAAAAGTGAGCCAAAATGAACGAGGCGAAACGGAATATTAAATTGATGACAATAATCGTTCACCTCTTTTTCTAATGACGCAGTGAGTGTATTTAATCCTTGCTGTAATGCTTCCCCTTTTTCTTTCATGTGCAAGAGCGATGCTTTAGCAGCAGCTAATGCTAAGGGATGGCGAACAAAGGTGCCTGCGAAATAAGTAACTCCAATTTCCGGAACAGAATTATCGCCAAATTGCCAAAAACCTCCATCAAGAGAATCCATGAAAGCTTTTTTTCCTGCAATAACGCCAATAGGCATTCCCCCTCCTACAATCTTTCCATAAGTGCCTAGATCAGCTTCAATACCATAATAGGCTTGCGCTCCACCTTGTGAAATACGGAATCCAGTAATTACTTCATCAAAAATAAGTAATGTTCCCGATTGCTCGGTTATTTTTCGAACTTGTTTTAGAAAATCTATAGGACGAAAATCGGCGCGACGACTTTGAACAGGTTCTACTAATACAGCAGCAATTTCATGCGCACGACTACGAATTATTTCTAATGCTTCAGGGGTTCCATAATCAAGAACTAACATATTTTGAACTGCTTCATGCATGATACCTGCAGCAGCTGGAACTGATTTTAATTTTTTGGAACCTCGTAAGATTACCTCATCGTTGATACCATGATACGAACCATTAAAACTAATAATTGTGGATCGTCCTGTTACTGTTCTTGCAATACGCATCGCACCTAAAACAGCTTCCGAACCTGTATTGCAAAATCCGGCACGATCAAAATGTGTAAACTCACAAATAAGTTTTGCAACTTCTCCAGCTAACTCATGTTGCGGACCTAATTCATACCCTTTCCGCAATTGTTCTTCGAGTGCTTTAACGATGAACGATGGATTATGTCCGAACATATTCGATCCAAAACCATTCAACACATCTACATATTCGTTACCATCGATATCCCAAAGTTTTGAACCTAAAGAACGATTGACAACCGGCTGATAAATTAATTCTTTAATTGCTGGACGAAATCCTGTTACTACACGTGGATCGGCAAGATGTGCCCGATGTTCTTGTGTAAATGCTTTCGATTTTTTTGTCTTTTCAGTATAGGCAGCAATAAAATTTGATAACCATTTCTCTTGTTCTAAAGAAAATTTATTGAAAATTACTTTTTCTATTCGCGCAATTGCACCAAAAGGTTTTTTAAATTCAAGTTGTTCCTCATTATTAATTACCGAATCATTAAGATCGCTTTGAGCATTTATTGATGAAGCATTTTCAGGTGCTGGATTCTCAATTTGTTCTGTAACGGTCATAATCTGTTGCATTAATTGCATTTGCATTTGCATGAGCATTTGCATATTAACACTTGGAGACTTGAATGGCACCGCTTGCTGTGATGCTAAATTACTATTTTGATTCAACGAATTATTTACCGGTGCATTGATGATATAATCTTTCGCTAAAGTTTGATCAAGAAATTGTGCAAGTTCACTTAAAGAGAAAAGGTTTTCGTTTAATTGACGGAAGCTAATTTTGATTCCATATTTTTTACTGAGTGTTAATGCAATTTGTGTTAAAAACAATGAGTCCAATCCTAATTCAATAAATGAAGAAGAGGGATCCGCATTAGCCATTTCAATTCCAGAAGACTCTTCCAAAATCTCACGGATTTCTGCGATTAAATGTTCTTTACGATTACTCATGGTATTTGATAATGTCGCATCAATTTGATTGGACGTTGAATTTATATTTAACGAAGTAGGCACTTCAAAATTTTTATTAAAGGATGATTGCATAACAGTATTTTGTGGAGGATCCAACCAGAAGCGAACATGTTCGAATGGATAAACCGGTAATGGAATATGTTTACGTTGTTCAAGGGTATAAAAGTTACTCCAATCTATTTCAATTCCTGATAACCAAAGTTGTCCGATAGCCGCTAACATATTTGTCCATTCAGCATCATTCACCGACGAATCACCTAAGGATGCAATCGCTCTTTGTGATTTTGGATCATTAGATTGTTGGCGAGCTAAAGTACTTGCGGTATTTCGTGGTCCTAATTCTAACATCACATAATTTGGATGCTCATTCCATACTGATTTTATTCCATCAGAAAATTTTACTGTTGCACGCAAATGGTTCGCCCAATACATTGGATCCGTTGCTTCCGAATTTTGTAACCATTGTGTTGTAACGGTACTAAGAATTGGAATTGATGGTGCATTTAATTTTACTGTTCTAACTGCATTTGCAAATGGCATTATAATCGTATCCATCATTGGCGAATGAAATGCATGAGAAGTATATAATGGCTTACAAATAATTTCTTCTTTCTCTAATTGATGTTGAATCTTTGTAATAGAATCTGTTGGTCCGGAAACTACACAAAGGTGAGGACCATTTATCGCTGCAATTGAAACTTCATTACTTAAATATTTTTCAATAGCTGCTGCTGATAATCTCACAGATAGCATGGAGCCTCCAGGTAAATCTTGCATCAACTTACTTCGCATTGCAACTACTGTTAGCGCATCTTCAACAGTGAAAATTCCAGCAATCGTAGCTGCTACAAATTCTCCAATACTATGTCCAATTAGTGCAGCAGGTTGTATTCCCCAACTCATCCATAATTGCGCTAATGAATAACCAATAGTGAATAAAGCTGGTTGTGTATAATAAGTTTGTTTTAATAAATTTTCTGCATCTTCATTTCCTTCAGGAGCGAATAAAAGTTCTTTAATATCCCGATCTAAAAGCGGTGTTAATATTGCGCAACAACGATCAACAGCTTCGCGAAATACAAGCTCATCACGATAGAGATTTGAACCCATACCAACGTACTGTGAACCTTGTCCGGGAAACATAAAGACAACACCAGAAGATTTTTGTTTTAACACCTGTTTTGCAGATCTTTTAGGATCAGCAAATGTTAATTGTGCAATCGCATCTTCAACCGATGATACAGCTGCAAACCAACGATGATTGAAAGAGTGTCGTCCTGTTTGAAGTGTAAATGCAACATCAGCGATCGATACTTTAGGCGATGATTCAAGATGTTTTTTTAGTTGATCAACACGCATCACAAGTGCTGATTCTGTTTTAGCGGATAACTCAATTAAGTGTTTACTTCTTTCTGGACTAGTTGAAATTCTTTGTGGAGCTTCTTCTAAAATCAAATGCGCATTTGTGCCACCAACTCCAAAGGAACTTACTCCGGCACGTCGAGGTAATTGATCCGTATCCCAATTACGAAATTTATCATTTACAAAAAACGGACTGGATGAAAACGGGATTTGCTGATTCGCTTCTTTATAATGTAATGATGCTGGTAATTGTTTATAATAAAGGGATAACGTAGTTTTAATAAGTCCTGCAACTCCTGCTGCTGCCGTGAGATGACCGATGTTAGTTTTCACTGATCCAATAGCACAAAATTGTTTATCAGCAGTGTGTTCTCGAAATGCTTTTGTTAATCCTTCCACTTCAATCGGATCCCCTAAAGGCGTAGCCGTTCCATGTGCTTCTATGTAAGTAATACTTCGTGGATCAACACCAGCCATTGCTTGTGCCATACTTATTACAGCGGATTGTCCTTCAACACTCGGCGCTGTAAAACTTCCCTTATTGCTACCATCATTATTTAATGCAGTACCTCTAATTAAAGCATAAACAGTATCGCCATCAGCAATTGCATCAGTATATCTTTTTAGCACAACCATTCCTGCGCCATCACTGAAAACAGTTCCTTTTGCTTTCGAATCAAATGCACGTGTATGTCCGTCATTCGAAAACATTGCTCCTTCTTCGTATATCTGTCCACTACGTATTGGTGCTGTGATCGCAATGCCACCAGCAAGTGCCATATCGCACTGTTGGTTCCACAAAGAATCACATGCTTGTATCACTGCAGTTAATGAAGTTGAACAACCAGTATGAACACTAATTGCTAACCCTTTTAAATTTAATTCATACGCAACTCTTGTAGCAATATAATCTTTTTCATTTTGTGTCATCGTTAAAAAACTTCCGACACGATTAATTGCAATGGGGTTGGGTATTACATTATTTTGATAGTAGGTATTATTTCCGGATCCTGCGAAAACACCAATCAATCCTTTGTAACGATTGGGGCTATAACCTGAATGTTCCAATGAATTCCATGCCAACTCAAGTAGAATGCGTTGTTGAGGATCGGTAACTTTTGCAACGTTAGGATTCATTTGAAAAAATGCTGCATCAAATCCTTCTGCATCATTCATGATTCCTCGAACCTTCACATAGTTTGGATCATTTTTTATTTCATAAGGAATGGATAGATCAAGATCGCTATCATTAAAAAAGGAAAGACTTTCTACACCATTCTTTAAATTTTCCCAAAATGCTTCAGGGCTTTCAGCACCTGGAACGCGTAACGACATTCCAATAATTGCAATTGCATTTTCTGCGCTATTACTTCCTGTTTTATGTCGTGCATCTGCACGTTTCCGCATCTGATCTTTAAGAGAAATTTCAGCGAAATCGCCATCAATAATTTTACTTAATGCAGCAATTGTTGGAAGCTGATACATTTTAACAACAGAAAGATCAATTCCAAATTCTTGTTTTAATATCGCAACGCTTTGCAATGCCAGTAATGAATTACCTCCTGAATCAAAGAAATTATCTTCAACACCAAAAGGTTCAATATTTAATAATCGTGACCATAATGTCGCCAGCGTTTTTTGTGTGGATGTAATTGCTGCAATAAACGCAATTCCTAAATCAGGACGTTTATGATCGGGAGCAGGTAAACTTTTACGATCAATTTTTCCGCTTGGCGTTCGTGGTAAATTTTCCATCTGCACAAAAGCAGAAGGCATCATATAATCTGGTAATTGAGTTTGTATAAATTTTCGGATGGATTTCAAATTTAGTTCGATACCCTCTTGCAATACTAAATAAGCAACAAGTTTTTTCTCTCCAACTTTATCTTCACGAACAGTAACTGCAACTTGTGAAACACCGCTAAATGCAGCTAAAACAATTTCAATTTCACTAAGTTCGATTCGGTATCCTCTTATTTTTACTTGGCCATCAATTCGACCTAAATAGTGAATATTTCCAGATGAATCACGTTTTGCTAAATCGCCTGTACGATACATTTTTGTTCCTTTAACAGAAGGATTATCGATAAATCGTTCATTCGTTAAATCATCACGATGAAGGTAACCATCAGCCAAACAAATTCCAGCAATGAATAATTCTCCTTCCGCTTCATTGGTAATTAAATTATTTTTTTCATCAAGAATATAAAGTTCTGTTTCTTGAATTGCTTTGCCTATCGGTGGTAACTTTTTCCAACTTTTAGGAGCGCCCTCCAATTCGTAGCTACTTACAACATGCGCTTCGGTAGGGCCATAATGATTAAAAAGTTTACAATGATTTAATCGTTCAAAAAATTGTATTAATGCAGGAGTAACTTGTAATTGTTCTCCGGCGGTGATAATCTCTTTTAGGTTGGATAAATCGTTGGTACTTTTTAATGCAATCTCTGAAAGATTTTGCAGTGCGATAAATGGTAGAAATAATCGATTAATTTTTTGTTCTTCAAGATAATTTAAAAGTTGAATTGTATTTAACCGAAGTTCATCTGTAATTAGATAAAGACAACCAGCATCGGCCCACGTACAGAAAATTTCCTGAAAGTGAACATCGAAACTTATTGGCGCAAATTGTAATGTTCGCCCTTGTTTGTGAACGGAAGTATTTTTTAATTGCCAATCGATTAAATTGGTAAGTGCCCGATGTGGCATCACAACGCCTTTTGGTTTTCCCGTTGACCCCGATGTAAAAAGTACATAAGCGGGTTGCGTGATCGGAAGATCAAGATTTAAATTGGTGTTTGGCATTTTAGCCAAATCGTTCCAGTTATCTAAAGTTATTTTTTTGTAGTTTCCTGACGGTAAATGGTTTAATAGGGTATTTGATGTAATCATAACGCCGATGGAGCTCGCCTCGGTCATGTATTGAATTCTCTCCGCTGGATATTCGGCATCAAAAGGAACATAAGCAGCACCCGCTTTGAGAACAGCTAAAATAGCAATCATTAGCTCTGGCGACCGATCTAAACAAATCCCTACTTGGCTACCTTTTATGGAAGAATCTTGAGATATAAAAGCAGCAAGTTGGTTCGCCTTTTCGTTGAGTGATTGATAGGTTATAATCTGATTTTGAAACCAAATAGCTGGTAAAAACGGATTTTTCTTTGCGGTAATTTCTACCCAATGGTGAATGGAAGGAAGGGTGTTTGAAATCGGTTTTTGCATAAAAAAGGAATATTTCCGGTTGTATTACGGAGTGTTTTTAGAATCTTATACTCATAATAACGCTAAAAGGATACGACGTATCATGGATGATTAATTGATATTTTAATGGAAGCATTTATTAAGATTTAAAATTCTGGCGTTAAATTAGAAAAAACTCAAGCCATTACGAATTTGTATGGGTGAAAACTACGATAAGAAGGTCAAAATGGCAGTTTTTATGGGCTGGCACTTTGTTTGAATCGGGGCTTTTTAGAATTGGAGGGATATAAACTCTACTTTTGTGATCCTCCATTTCTATTTCTAATGGCATTATTAACATCAAAGTTAAGGAGTAATTTTGAGACCATTGGCTTATTAATAACGCAATTAAAACCATCAATTTAAAAATAAAAAACCATAATATATCTTAACCATGAGTAACGGTAAAATTAATGTTCAAACGGAAAATATCTTTCCGATTATTAAAAAATTCCTTTATAGTGATCACGAAATTTTTCTTCGCGAACTTGTCGCAAATGCAGTTGATGCCTCTCAAAAAATTAAAACACTCACCTCTATTGGAGAAAATAAAACAGAAATTGGTGAATTGTTTATTGATGTAAAACTAGATGCTGCAAATAAAACGTTAACCATTTCGGATCGTGGAATAGGAATGACATCAGAAGAAGTTGAAAAATACATCAACCAAATTGCGTTTTCTGGTGCTGAAGAATTTGTCAATAAATATAAAGATCAAACAGAAGGTCAGCTGATCGGAAAGTTTGGTTTAGGATTTTATTCGGCATTTATGGTTGCGGATAAAGTAGAAGTGCGTACGCGTTCCTTTAAATCTTCGGAAAACGAAGCTGTACTTTGGACGTGCGACGGAAGTCCGGAGTATCAATTAATACAACAAGATAAGGCGGATCGTGGAACAACAATCACATTACATATTAGCGAAGAGTCGGCGGAGTTTTTAGCGACCGAACGTATCAGTAATATGTTGCAAAAATATTGTCGTTTTCTTCCAGTTGAAATAAAATTTGAAGAGAAAACAATTAACAATACACAACCAGCATGGACACGTAAACCTGCTGACTTAACTGCTGAACAGTACAAAAGTTTCTACCATGAATTATATCCAATGGCAGAAGATCCATTGTTTCATATTCATTTAAATGTAGACTTTCCATTTTCATTAACGGGGATTTTATATTTCCCAAAATTGAAACGTAATTTAGAAGTTCAGAAAAATAAAATTCAATTGTATTGCCGACAAGTTTTTGTTACGGATTCGGTTGAAGGAATTGTTCCTGATTTTTTAACTTTGTTACATGGTGTAATTGACTCTCCAGATATTCCATTAAATGTTTCACGAAGTTATTTGCAAAGTGATGGAAACGTTAAAAAAATTAGCAATCATATTCTGAAAAAAGTTGCTGATAAATTAGAAGAATTATTTAAAGAAAATCGCGCCGACTTTGAAGCAAAATGGGATGATATTGGCGTATTTATTAAATACGGAATGTTAAGCGAAGAAAAGTTTTTTGAACGTGCAAAATCATTTTGTTTATTTAAAAATACTCAAGGAAAATATTTCACCTTCGATGAATACAAACAATTAATATCTATTAATCAAGAAAACAAGGATAAGAAATTGGTGTATCTCTATACCTCAAATGCTATTGATCAACATTCCTATATTGAGACTGCAAAAAACAGAGGATATGATGTATTGGTTATGGATGGTCAGATAGATACTCATTTTGTAAATTTCATTGAAACGAAAATTGAGAATGCATCCTTCATTCGAGTAGATGCAGATGTAATTGGTAAGTTGATACACAAAGACGAAGAAGTAATTTCTAAACTTGATGAGACACAACAAACTACTTTAAAAGAATTTGCAGAAAAATTATTGAATAAAGAACAATATGCAATCAATACAGAAGCACTTACAGAACAAGATGCGCCCATGATGATTACACGACCTGAATTTATGCGACGCATGAAAGAGATGGCAGCAAATGGTGGAGGATATGATTTTATGATGGGGATGAATGATCAATTTAATTTGGTGTTAAATACGAATCATCCATTAATATCGAAAGTATTAGCAGAAACAGATACAATTAAAAAGGAAAATATGTTTAATCAAGCTTTTGATTTAGCAATGTTAGCACAGGGACTTCTAAAAGGTGAAGCTTTAACTAAATTTGTAAAAAGAAGTGTGGAGTTGATTAATTAGAGGGGTGGAGTAAATGTTTACAGAAATAAATATTTATACGTAAATGTTAATTTATAAAGGCATAGTAAAATTGCAATTTAATCAGAACGATCTTTTATTTCTAATACCAATTGCAAATATATTTTAGTCCAAAGATGCGATGTAATTTTTTATCAAGACGATTTAAAAAATCGTTTCATGGCCTTTGCCTACGGAACTATTTTTTTAAGAAGTATTGATGAAAAAGGACAAGTAGATTGGACTAAAATATATTGGCTGTTGGTATAAAAAATCGTTCTTGATTTTTATATCATAAACTTCCGAAATTTTGTAGTTGAAAAATAGCATTATCTGCTCAACTTTATCCGAAGAAAATAACCAAGAATACCATTATCTTTCAGTAAAGAAAAATAAATTTATTTTCAAATATTTTTCCTGTTTTTGGGAAACTCATTTCCCAAAAGCTAAAATTGTTTATCAGTTTACAAGACCCTCTTTCCTGTTTTCAACAAGTTATCCCCTTCAAAAAATCAATTTATTGATAATTAGCGATTTACGTTTTTTTATTTGTTATTTTGGGTGTCCCAGAGCCGGTTTGGGTTAAATTTAACCATGTTTGTTAGACAGAAAAGGAATAAAAGTGGTGTTATTAGTATTCAGGTCATAGATAAAAGTAGTGATAAATATAAGGTACTAAAATCCATTGGAAGTAGTTCAGATGATTTAGAAATTCAAGCACTAATTGTTAAGGCCCAACAATGGGTAAAAGAAAAAACGGGTGACCTTGTATTTGATTTCACTAATCACCAACATCACACAGAGCGAGTATTAGCAGGGATAAATCAAATATATGTTGCTGGTACAGAATTGTTGTTGGGTAAATTATTTGACAACATTGGTTTTAATCAAATACCAGATATTTTATTTAAGCAATTAGTAATAGCAAGACTATGTTTTCCACTTAGTAAATTAAAAACAACCGACTATTTATCCAAGTATCATTTTATTGATGTTGAAGTGCAAACCATCTATCGCTATTTAGATAAATTACATAAAACACAAATACAACAAGTACAACAAATTAGTTATAACCACACACTGGAATTACTAAAATCAATTCGTGTTGTTTTTTTGATGTAACTACACTTTATTTTGAAGCAGAAAAAGAAGATGAATTAAGGAAAACAGGTTTTAGTAAAGAGGGTAAGCATCAACATCCACAAATAGTTTTAGGCTTACTTGTGAGTGTAGATGGCTATCCCTTAGCGTATGATATTTTTGAAGGAAATAAGTTTGAAGGACATACCATGTTACCCATTATTGATGCATTTAAATTAAAATACAATTTATCAAAACTAGTTGTGATAGCAGATTCCGGATTAATGTCCTCTAATAATATTGAACAGCTTCAATTACAGGGCTACGAATATATTTTGGGTGCACGAATTAAAAATGAAAAAACATATCTGCAAAATCAAATACTTTCCTTAACATTAAAGCATGGAGAGAGTACCATGATTCAAAATGATTTAAACAGCAAACTTATTATTAGTTACTCGGATAAAAGAGCATTAAAGGATAAGTTTAATAGACAACGTGGATTGCAAAAATTAGAAAAACAAATACAATCGGGAAAACTCACCAAATCAAACATTAATAATAAAGGGTATAACAAATATTTAAAATTAGATGGAGAGCTAAAAGTGAGTTTAGACCTCAGTAAACTTGAAGCAGATAGCAAATGGGATGGATTAAAAGGCTATGTGACTAATACCACTCTAACAAATGATGAGATCATTGAAAACTACAACCATTTATGGAAAATAGAAAAGGCATTTAGAATATCAAAAACTGATTTAAAAATAAGACCTATTTATCACAGGTTACAAAGCAGGATAGAAGCTCATATCTGTATTGCCTTTGCAGCATATAAGGTATATAAAGAACTAGAACGTCAACTTAAAGTCAAACAAACCTCTCTCAGCGCAGAGCAAGCCATTGAAATAGCAAAAACAATATACACCATAAAAATAGAACACCCAGTAACAAAAGACATTACAACAAAAACAATTTTCCTAACACAAGACCAAAAATACTTAGCTAAATTATTTGACTTTTAATTTTGGGTGTCCCAGTGTCGAAAACAGGAAAATAGCAGTATCAAAAAAAATTTGCAGAAAGATACTTTATCACAATGAAAATCCGAATTGTGGAATATTAAAATTCCTTCACGCACTCACGGCGTGGCAACATTTTACCAATGGTAATCCTTTCGTATGGCTCAAGGCCGCGCGACCACCAATAAATTAAAAATTACGAATTGAAAAAATGAATTTAAAGCAGCAAGCTAAATCCTGTTAATCATATTAATCTATTTAATCATGCGTGCCTAGAAGACTTGTTCTTTACAGGTTCAAGACAATTAAAAAATTTTTAATGTGAACAATTTATACAATGTGAGTGCGGTGGTGGTCAAGCGTAAGAGCGAGCTATCAATTGATGTACCGATGAAGAAATTAGAAACTACTACCATTTGTATCTCACTTAATTGCCATTGTAGTTAGCACTTTGATAAATTGATAGTTGGTTACGCTTGTGTCTTTTTCTTGGGTTCGTTTCTTTTTATGGATGATGCGTATGTTTTTCAAATGTATCCATGAGCTCACAAACGTTCGGTTTACACAAAAAAGAAATGAACAAAAAAAGGTTAGAATACGAAACCTTCGTTTTACCACAAGTCAATAGAGTTGGAAGAATCCAAACTTTATCGAAGGAATATATTGTATCACAAAGAAAATCCGAAATGTGGTATATTAAAATACCTTCACGTTCTCACGGCGTGTCAACATCCTAGCAATGATAATCCTTTCGTATGGCTCATGGCCGCGCGGCCTCGCATCATCAACGAACGCTGAATCTGGCATTGAAGAAACTCATGTTCTAAAAGCATTTTTCATGAAAGCATTTATTATAATGTATCGATGCCAGCTTAGGCGTCCTATGATGTTACTGTTATGTTTTTGGAGTCACTTTATTGTTTACAAATTGAACTAAGAAACTAATTCGGAAACTATAAACTAATTAAGCGTGGTTTTCTAATTGAGCGTCAGAAAGGGATTCCTGTTGTGTGGGAAAACTTGAAAATGAATTTAGGATTTAGAGCGGATTTAATTGTTGAGAATAAAGTTATCATAGAAATAAAATCTGTTGGGTTAATAGCGTCAGTTCATCCGACAACTATATACTTATTTAAAAATTGCTGGATTAAAATTAGGGTTACTAATAAACTTCAATAAGTTGCTAATTAAAAAAGGGGTAACTAGAATCGTAAAAAATTTATAATCGTTTATTAAGATCTATACCACAGAATATATATTGAGAAAATTATCCAAATAAAAAAACAGTATCTTCATTTAAAAAATTGTCAAAATTAAAATTGCATTTTTAACAGGCTAACTTTACTATGAAAGAGAAATCAAAATAGAAAACAAATTCTATAAGATATATCTCACCAACAATCAGGAATTTATTTTTTAGAATTTCAAGAGCGAAATAATTTTTGCTTTATAAAAAATAATAGAGCAATAATCGCTTTTTATAAGGCAAATAATTACTCTCCACCAGTACGCAATCAAAAAATCAATACTTAACTATTTTAATAACCAATTGTATTTATCTAAAAGTAGTTACTAATAGATAAATACAATCGGAATAAATTCTTAAGGCTTTGTAACAGAATTCATTTGAAGTGTTACCGCTGTTTGTGCTAACAGCCTTCCATTAATTGTTGCACCTGTCTTTAAATTAATTCCCGTTTTGCAAAGAATATTTCCTTCAAAATGACTAGTAGTACCTAGAGTAACAGCACCTGATGTTTGCCAGAAAATATTATTAGCATTTGCACCACCTGTTAAGGTAATTCTTACAGCAGAACTCATTTTAAGTGTACCTGCGATTTGAAAGATCCACACATCTGTTGAATTTCCAGAAATGGTGATATTAGTAGGAATTGTAACTGCACTGGTCCATTTATACAATCCCGGTCTGAGTGTTCTTCCCCCAATCGTTCCTGCACCTAAATTTAAATAATTAGGATTAGATCGTCCTGCAGCATTCGTGTAGGCAGTTTGCATATCACCAACGGCAGTTGTTAATCGACTTGCATTGGTTACTACACAAGGGAGTGGACCTGCAGCATTTACTGAGTAAATCGTTCCAGCAACTTCTGTACATGTAAGAAGAATAGCGGCACCAGTAATCGGACTTGTTCCAATATCCCCAGTAACCGCCGAAGGATATACATTTGTAATTCCAGATTTTGAAAGTATTGCAAAACTACCCGCTAAGCCTAGATTAACTACCGCTCTATGTGGTGCACGAGATGCTTCTTCTACTTTAGAAATCACAGGTGAAGGTAAATCACTTGGCATACTATCTTTCTTACAACTTCCTAATAACACAACCAATAGCATCGCTACGATTGGAAATCTTTTTTTCTGTTTCATATTTTTAGTTATTAGTACCGTATAATCGAAGTGAATAATAAATTTTAAATATTACCCAATAATAGATGGATGGTAAATCAATCTAATTTGTTAACTGTTTTAACGTATTAAATAAGCGTGCCAACTATAATATCCCAATACTTATAATTTAATCCAATATACTAGTTCTATGTCGCAAATATTTCTTTAAAAAATAGTTTTGTAGACGAGGACTATGTAATTATTTTTTAAAATCCTTTTGATAAAAAATTACATTGCATCTTTTTAATAAATTATATATTCATTTGTTGTATAATATTGTTGCTCAAAAATCGTCTTTAATTTCCCTAATTGTATTATACCAACAGCCAATATATTTTAGTCCAATCTACTTGTCCTTTTTCATCAATACTTCTTAAAAAAATAGTTCCGTAGGCAAAGGCTATGCAACGATTTTTTAAATCGTCTTGATAAAAAAATTACATCGCATCTTT
>JANXSD010000169.1 GCA_025352785.1 Bacteroidota bacterium | reverse complement strand
AAAGATGCGATGTAATTTTTTTATCAAGACGATTTAAAAAATCGTTGCATAGCCTTTGCCTACGGAACTATTTTTTTAAGAAGTATTGATGAAAAAGGACAAGTAGATTGGACTAAAATATATTGGCTGTTGGTATAATACTCTTTCTAGAAACATTAACCGTATCTTTGCAACGAAAATAATAATAAATATTATGTCTAAAATAACATTCGAATCAAAAGGCAGTCTCTTTTATTCTTCTATGAAAGAAGGCGTAGCTGATTATTTTGCAAAGAATGATATCAAGCCAACAGGAAACGTCTATCTCTATATAAAGTTGTTTACTTTAATTCCTGCGGCAGTTATTATTTATGGATTGTTATTATTCGTTAAGATGGATGCAATCTTTGCCATTTTACTTTGCGCACTTGAAGGATTAATATTTTCATTTATTGGATTTAATGTAATGCACGATGCTTGTCATGGAAGTTTTTCCAGTAAAAAGTGGGTGAATAATTTTTTAGGATATTCATTAAATGCATTAGGTGGAAATGCATTTATATGGAAGCAAAAACATAATGTTGTTCACCATACCTACACAAATGTGGATGGTATTGATGATGATATTGCAAAGCTTCCAGTAATTCGTCAATGTGAATCGCAACAGTGGAATAAAATGCACCGTTATCAACATGTTTATATGTTTTTAGTATATGGATTATCTTCTTTCCTTTGGGTGGGCATGATGGATTTTGCAAAATATTTTACAAAAAAAATTCATAATACTGAATTGCAAAAAATGGATTTTCAAGATCACTTTATCTTTTGGTTAAGCAAAGTTTTGTATGTAGTATTTTATGTCGCATTGCCAATTTATTTTGTTGGCTTCTTACCATGGCTTGCAGGTTTTTTTATCATGCATTTATTTATGGGATTAGTGCTCGCATTGGTATTTCAACTTGCACATGTTGTTGAGAATACAGAATTTATTGATGGAAGTATTATCGCAAAATCGGAAGACGAATGGGCGGTTCATCAAGTAAAAACTACTTCCAATTTTGCAACACATAATAAAGTTGTTTCCTGGTTTGTTGGCGGTTTAAATTTTCAAGTGGAGCATCATCTATTTCCTCGGGTTAGTCATGTGCATTACCCTGCTCTTAGCAAAATTGTTGAGGCGAATTGCATCAAATTCAATGTTCCTTATAATCAGTTTCCAACATTCACTTCTGCACTCGTTTCACATGTTCGATTCATGAAACATTTAGGAGAAAAATAGATTATTATTGATTTTTTACTTTTACATTTCAATTCAATTTCAGTAGCATCAAAATTGCAATTATCTTTACATAACTATTAATTATGATATTTTGCAATGCTAAAAATTGATATTCATACACACATACTTCCAAAGGATATTCCTGATTTTAAAGCTAAGTTCGGATACGGAGGTTTTATTAGTTTAGAACATCATAAACCTTGCTGTGCAAAAATGATGGTGGATGATAAATTCTTTAGAGAAGTAGAAAGTAATTGCTGGAATCCAATTAGAAGAATAAAAGAATGCGATGAACATCATATTCATGTTCAAGTGTTAAGTACGGTTCCTGTGATGTTTAGCTATTGGGCTAAACCTAATGATGCACTTGAATTAAGTGTTTTTTTAAATGATCACATTGCTGAAATCGTAACATCCTATCCAAAACGATTTGTCGGGTTAGGAACAATCCCACTTCAATCACCTCAACTTGCAATTAAGGAATTGGAACGTTGCATGAAAATCGGATTGAAAGGAGTTCAAATTGGATCACATGTTAATGATTGGAATTTGAATGCTCCTGAGTTGTTTCCCGTTTTTGAAGCAGCAGCAGAATTAGGTGCAGCTGTCTTTGTTCATCCATGGGAAATGATGGGAACTGATCGAATGACAAAGTACTGGCTTCCTTGGTTAGTTGGAATGCCAGCAGAAACATCACTCGCAATTTGTTCTATGATCTTTGGTGGAATTTTCGAACGATTACCAAAGTTAAAGGTAGCATTTGCACATGGCGGTGGTTCATTTCCATCTACGATAGGAAGAATTGAACATGGGTTTGAAGTTCGTCCTGATTTAGTTGCAGTGGATAATAAAATCAATCCACGAAATTATTTGAATCGCTTTTATCTCGATACTTTAGTTCACGATCCACTGATGCTCGATTATCTTGTAAAATTAATGGGAGCAAATCAACTTGCACTCGGAACTGATTATCCATTCCCTTTAGGTGAATTATCGCCTGGAAAATTAATCGAATCGATGCCTTACGATGATGCGATTAAAGAAAGATTATTATCAGGATCGGCTCTTGAATGGCTGAACTTAAATGCCGAAGTGTTTAAATAATTATGAAGTTCGGACATTCGTCAGACTTCATAATTATTTTGTTTCTGCTGTTACTAAATCGTAAACACTCTCGAAATATTAAATCCTAAACGAATTCCTGCATTACTCCATTTGAATTCTGTATGTGGAATAAATTGGTTCTCTACGATTCCCATAGAGTTCACAAGGTGCATTTGAAAAACGTGACCACCAGTTTCTACTTCAAATCCAATTCCTAAGCTATTGTAATAAGTTGTATTCGAATATTTATTTATGTTGTAAGCATACTCTACAGTAAATGCCATGCTACGTGAAAATTTGTAACGCAAACCAGCAGAAACTCCATAAATATCATTCTTATCAGAAATTTTATCGACTTGATTAAAGTGAACTAAATAAGGTGCTACTTGTAAAGAGAATTTATTGCTAAATTTTCTACCGATAATTAATTCATATTCATAAGACATTCTACTGTATTGATGCATGTATTTTTGATATGAAATAGAATCTCCAGGATTTATAATGTTTATATTTTTTGTAGAGTTGTAAAACATACATGCAAGTCCTGTAATGCTCAAAGGGATATGAGCATCTTCCGTTTGACGAAGTATTCGGTATTTTACAAATCCATCAATCATTTTTTCTCGCGAACTTCTTCCAATGCCAAACATTAGTCGGCCATTGTAACTATATTCTAAACCAAGACGAATATTCGCACCTCCATCCAAGCCCCAAAAATTTTCGGCACCCGAATTAAATTCTCCAAAACGGTGTGAGATTCTGAAATCTAATGTGCGTTTACCAACAGTTTCAAGTGTATGCATATTGATGATGCGCGTACCCTTGAAAGTTGCTATAGTTAAGGGATGAGTTTTAGGTTGTTCTTGATCCAGTATTTTAGTAAGATCATCTTGACTAAATGCAGGTATCGCAAATAATAAAAATGGAAGTAAGAAGGATATAATAAATTTTAAGTGACGCATAAATTTTAATTTTGTTTACCTGTATTAACCCATTTTTGAATGATTGCAATTTGGCAATCAGCTAATTTACTTCCGCCCTTGGGCATCATAGTATAATTGCCATCTTGAGTGATGGTGCTCATCAATTGTGTGGTATCAATAGCAATTATATCAGCATAAGAATTTAAACCAATATTAAAATTGGATGATGTGGAGTTCTGATGACAACCAGAATTATTTGATCCACAATTTTCTTGCATTATTGGTGCAATATTTTTTGTGTAAGTTATTATTCCAATGCTATCACAACCCCCAAATGAAGGATGTAGTTCCTCTTGGTTATCATAATAACAGGAACTAATGAAAGTAACTATAAATAATAAACTTACAGCAGCAACGATTGCGTTCACATTATTTATTTTCATATTCTAATTATTCTTAGCACCTTGTTCAATCCAAACATATATTAGCGTAATTTCATGATCTGAAACAGCTCCATTTCCTTTAGGTGGCATCTTGTAAGCCGCTCCATCCAATCCTTTTCCGGTAATAACTTTATATAACTTACTTTTTCTTGCATTACCTGCTTTTATTACGCCGTAGTCGATCATTTCATCGTAACCAATAAGTGAATGTTGACTTGCATTACTTCCATGACAATTACTACTACCACAATTTGATGCAATGATATTACTAATATCACTAGAATATTTTACTTCTCGAATGGAAGTAAGATCCGTTTGTGTGGTGCACGAAGGTAACAATGTTAAACAGAAAATAATTCTCAAAGAAATTTCACAATAAATTTTTATGTTGTTCATAAATTTCCGCTTCACGAAAGTGAATTAATTTTGATAAATATCGTGAGATTAAATCTCCCTTCATTTTAAAATTTGCTAAACGGGGATAATATTGTCCTGAGCAAGAAAAATAGTAGATTTGGAAAAAGCAAGTATTCTTTTCGAGGTAGATGATGTACAAATAAGGCGATTTTTCCTTTCGAAAGCCGTATCTTTGTAACTTAGTTGAAAACAATGAGTGATGCACTAAATCACGAGTGTGGTATTGCCATGATAAGGCTATTAAAGCCGTTGGACTTTTACCTTGAAAAATATGGGACTTCCCTTTACGGAGTCAATAAATTATACCTCCTCATGGAGAAACAGCATAATCGTGGGCAAGATGGTGCTGGGGTTGCAAGTATTAAGTTAAACATGCCTCCAGGGAAAAAATACATAAGTAGATATCGATCTGCAGAAAAAAATGCAATTGCCGATATTTTTGGAGTAATAAATCGCCCACTTGAAGAATTAAAAGAACATCATCCAGAACTTCTTTTCGACACGGAGTGGTTAAAGAATAATGTTGAGTTCACGGGTGAACTAATGCTTGGCCATGTACGCTATGGAACATACGGCGGAAATACTATTGAGAGTTGTCATCCTTTTTTACGTCAAAATAATTGGATGACACGCAATCTGGTTGTTGCAGGAAATTTTAACCTCACCAATGTAGAAGAACTTTTCAATAACTTAGTGGAGGTAGGGCAACATCCGCGCGAAAAGGCAGATACTGTAACGGTGATGGAAAATATAGGTCATTTTTTGGATGAAGAAAACGATGATCTTTATTACCGTTATAAAATGGAAGGGTTTACTAAACAACAAATAAGTCCGCTTATTGCCGATAATATTGACATTGGAGGAATTCTTCGTAGATCTTCGAAACGATGGGATGGTGGATATGTGATGGCTGGACTGTTCGGACATGGTGATGCTTTCGTTTTACGTGATCCATCTGGAATTCGTCCAGCGTGGTATTATGCCGATGAGGAAGTAGTAGTTGTTACATCAGAGCGACCACAAATTCAAACGGCCTTCAATATTCCTTTAGCGGCGGTAAAAGAAGTGAAACCTGGACATGCATTAATAATTCGCAAAAATGGAAAGGTTTATCAGGAATTAATTAAGGATCCCTTACCACGTTTATCATGTTCGTTCGAACGTATTTATTTTTCAAGAGGTAGCGATGCCGACATCTATAAAGAACGTAAAGCATTAGGAAAATTATTATGTCCAAATATTCTTAATGCTGTTGATAAGGATTTAAGAAATACAGTTTTCTCCTACATTCCCAATACTGCTGAAGTTGCTTTTTATGGAATGGTGCAAGGCATGGAAGAATACCTTAGCACCGTTAAGAAGAGAAAAATTTTAGCGCTTGGATCTAATCCCGATCCAGATAAACTTGAAGAAATTTTGTCGATGCGCCCACGTGCAGAAAAAATTGCAATCAAGGATGCAAAGCTTCGAACATTTATCACAAACGATCAAGATCGAACAGATATGGTTGCGCATGTTTATGATGTGACGTATGGTACTGTAAATGCAGGAATCGATAATTTAGTGGTGATTGATGATTCAATTGTACGAGGGACAACTTTAAAAAACAGTATTCTTCGAATGCTTGATCGCTTAAATCCACGTAAAATTGTTATCGTTTCTTCTGCACCTCAAATTCGTTATCCCGATTGTTATGGTATTGATATGGCAAAAATCGCAGACCTTGTTGCCTTCAGAGCTGCTATTGAATTGCTTGAAGAAAATAATATGGAACATGTGATTGATGAAGTGTATGAAGCGTGTTTAGATCAGGTAAATAATCATGCTGCAGAACCGCAAAATAGGATGATGCGAATCTATGAACAGTTCACCTATGAACAAATCTCAAAACGTATTGCAAAAATTGTTACTCCTGATGATTGTTTAGCTGATGTAGAAATTATTTATCAAACAATTGACGACTTACATTTAGCTTGCCCGAATCATTTAGGAGATTGGTATTTTTCAGGGAATTACCCAACACCAGGAGGAAATCGAGTTGCTTGCCAAGCATTTATTAATTACGTGAATGGAAGTAACGAAAGAGCATATTAAGATGATTAAATTAATTTTATGTATTTTTAACCGTATTAAAACTTGTTTATATGATCTTTAACTATTTTCGAAAATTACGAAAGCAACAAAGAGCATTAACATTTCATAGATTATTAATACATCCTGGCGATTTTATTTTTGATATCGGTGCGCATGAAGGGCGTCGAACTTCACTTTATCAATATTTGGGCGCAAAAGTTTTAGCCATTGAACCACAATCAGAAGTTTATAGCATCCTCGAAGAGCGTTTTTTAAATGCAAAAAAAATTACCGTTTTGAATAAGGCGGTTTCTGATGTTGAAGGAAAAGAGGAAATAATGATTGGAAATTATTCGGAAGTTTCTAGCTTATCTAACGACTTCATTCAGCGTTTTCCGAATTTAAATGAGTTAACATGGGATAAAAAAGAATGGGTAGATATAACTACACTTGATCGCCTAATTCAATCGTATGGTGTTCCTAATTATATTAAAATTGATGTAGAAGGCTATGAAGTAAAAGTATTGAAAGGATTAAGTACTGCTTTAAAGCAGATTTCATTTAAATATACCTTTCCGTTTAAAAAAGAAGCTCAACTGTGTATCAACATTCTAAGTCAACTTGGAAATTATCAGTTTAATTTTATGCCTTTCGAAGAGATGGCATTTCAATTACCATCTGAGGTTTCTACTTCCGAAATAATTAAATTTATTGAAGACGCTCCAGAAGGATTATTGACTGGTGAAGTATTCGCTTTTTTAAAACAATAAAAATGAAAATGTATTATTGATCTCTTTTCTTCGAAACATTAAAAACTTTCATCTTTTTATCAGCATAACTAATTAGAAGGTCACCATCTTTCTCACTAAATAAATCTAGTGCATATTCTCCGGATCTTGGAATTAATGCATCCATCCCCGAATGGTAAAATCGCTTGAAAATGCTATTTAAACCAATTAGTGATAAAGAGTTAAACCCAACATCATTTATTTCTTTTGACGAAGTAATAGTTAGAAATTCTTTTGCATCTTTTGGATTCATTCGGATCATAATAGCCATCGATTTTCCTCCCATCTTTTTATAGTCAACAGTGTAAGTTGATTCTCCCATAATGTAATAACCAGAAACTCCAGAATTGGAATTGATCTCTACATAACGACAATCACTACAGGAGTAATTTATTTTATCCGACTTAAAAACAAAAGATTTTGTTGTATAGGTTTTTAAATTTTCTCAATCAATTTTTTCACTCTCACTTAATTGAGCAAAGATTGAAGTAGAAACGAAAAGCAATAAAATTACGGATTGAAATTTTTTCATAATAGCTTTTTTATCAAATTTTAATTTAAATCCCCATTGGATGCCATGTGGTTTTTATTTCTTGACAACTAAGAATTCTGTATGGTGACATCACAGGCTCTTTAGAATAATCCACTGCACGCTTAACATTCAATGCAGAATTTACTTGAACAATCTTTTTGTCACTCGGATCCAGATCGCTAAAGACAATTGCATTTACATCCATGTGTGAAGATGCATGTCCAATGAATTCTTTTCTGTTTCCAGTTAAAATATTAATAACCCCTCCAGGTAAATCGGATGCATGAAGCACTTCAGCAAAATCAATAGCTGTAAGAGGAAATTTATCAGCAGCTACTAGCGTACATGTATTGCCACCAATAATAACAGGAGCCACATGACTAATAATTCCCAACAGCGCATCTGCTTGTGGGGCCAATATGGTTACTATTCCTGTAGGCTCTGGATATGAAAAATTAAAATGCGCACTTTCCACAGGATTTACAGTACTAAATATCTGAATGTATTTATCACTCCATCCAGCATAATAAACTAACAAGTCTATTGATGCATTCACTTCATTTTTCGCTATCGCAGAAGTGTATCCTTGTTGAACTAATACATCAATAAATTGCGCTTTTCTTCCTTCTAATGTTTCTGCAATTCGATATATTATTTGTGCTTTATTGTATGCAGATCGCTTCGACCAATCTTCTTGTACTTTACGATTGGATACAATCGCATCTCTCAAATCTTTACGTGAAGCACGACAAATATTAGCAATGGTATTTCCTTGCATATCTTTCAAAGGAGAAAATCTTCCAGACTCTGTACGAGGAAATTTTCCATCAATATAAAGTTTATATGTTTTACGAACATCAATTCGAGAAACAGTCTCTATGTGAGGTTTTGTGATTCCATTACCATTGGATGCAGCAAGAGTTTTTTTTATTTTAGTTTCCATAATAGGAATTGTAATGTTGAAATTGTTTTAATGAAAGCAATAATGATTAATTAAAATCGATGTAAGGTTGTAAACCATGCAAACCACCTTCACGACCCATTCCACTTTCTTTGTAACCTCCAAAAGGACTTGTTGGATCAAATTTATTATAGGTATTTGCCCAGATAACTCCTGCACGAAGTTTAGATGATACTTTAAATATTTTTGAACCTTTATCAGTCCATATTCCACCTGATAATCCAAACGGAGTATTGTTTGCTTTTTCGATTACTTCTTCAACAGTGCGGAATGTTTGAATAGCTAATACGGGTCCGAAGATTTCTTTTTGTACGATGCTTGATGATTGTGCAACTTTCGTAAATAGTGTAGGTCGATACCAATATCCTTTCGATGGAACAGCACAACTTGATTGCCAACATTCGCCACCTTCATTAATTCCTGCTTTCACCAAACTTTTAATTTTATTCAATTGCTCTTTCGAATTGATAGCACCTATATCCGTATTTTTATCAAGTGGATCTCCAACAATTAATGTTTCAATTCTATCTTTTAATTTTCTTAAAACAAGATCTGCAATATTCTCTTGTACAAATAATCGTGATCCCGCACAACATACATGTCCTTGATTAAAGAAAATACCATTTACAATTCCTTCAACGGCTTGATCAATTGCAGCATCTTCGAAAATAATATTTGCAGCTTTTCCACCAAGTTCAAGTGTGTATTTTTTATCTGTTCCAGCTAATGCTTTTTGAATAATTTTCCCTACATCAGTTGATCCAGTAAATGCAATTTTATCAATGCCTGGATGATTTACAATTGCTGCTCCCGTTGCACCAGCACCGGTGATGATGTTTACTACTCCTGGAGGCAAATCAGCTTCTTGAAAAATTTCAGCGAGCTTCAACGCTGTTAATGGAGTTGTTTCTGCAGGCTTTAAGACAACAGTGTTTCCAGCAGCTAATGCGGGAGCAATTTTCCATGCTGCCATCAATAGCGGAAAGTTCCAAGGGATAATTTGACCAGCAACACCCAAAGGTTTCACTGTGCGACCTGGGAAAGCGTATTCCATCTTATCAGCCCATCCAGCATAATAAAAGAAATGAGCGGCCGCTAATGGGATATCCATATCTCTACTCTCACGAATAGGTTTTCCACCATCAATGCTTTCGATAATGGCAATCTCTCGGGCTTTCTCTTGGAGAATGCGCGCAATTCTAAATAGATATTTACCTCGCTCTGCGGCAGGCATCTTCGACCATGTTTTATCGTAAGCGGAACGCGCAGCTTTCACTGCCTTATCAACATCCGCGGCATTAGCATCGGCAACAAGCGCAATTTTCTTTTCAGTAGCAGGGTTTATCGTATCAAAATATTTTCCACTGGAAGGGACAACGAACTTTCCATTTATAAATAATTCATACTGTGATTTTAGTTGGATATGATCAGCACTCTCAGGCGCCGGAGCATACGACCATTTTGTATCAAACTTTAAACTGGGAGCCACACTTTGCTTTTTCATTCGAAAATAATTTTCTTCGAAATTAAATATTTTACCTCGATTTTCGGAGCGAATGAAGCATCACTTTGCTTATTGCAGCGAAAACCACTTAAAAAGAAGGACGGCTACCTGAATTTTTCAGGTAACCGTCCTCTTTTTATTTACTTCTAAATTTGATATTTAACACCAATAATTATTTTGGTTCCATGAGCTTAAAAAACTGATCTAACTGAGGTAGAATCATAATTCGTGTTCGTCGATTGGAAGCTCTTCCTTCTGCATTATCGTTTGATGCTACCGAAATATATTCACTTCTGCCAGCTGCAATCATGCGAGTAGGGTCAACTCCATACGTTTTTTGCAATACACGAATGATTGCAGTAGAACGCAAAACACTTAAGTCCCAATTGTCCTTAATCATTCCTGTATTAATAGCTTTATTATCTGTGTGTCCTTCTACCATGAACTGAATATCTGGCTGCGCTTTCACTACTGATGCAACTTTTCCTAGTACTACTTTCGCTCCAGATGTGACTTCATAACTGCCACTTTTAAAAAGCATTTTATCGGAGATGGAGATGAAAACAGCACTTCCTTCTACTTTTATTTCAACATCTTTATCATCAACGTTTGCTAATACTCCTTTAAGATTTAATACCAACGCCATATTCAACGAATCTTTTCGCGACATTTCGACTTGTAAATTTTTAATATAGCTATCTTTAGAATTAATATTTTCAAGCGACTTACGAATGCTCTCTGCTTGTGTTGATGAAATAACTGACATGTCTCCCAATTGTTTCATCATCGTAGTACTATTAGCCCTCAAATTAGCCAATTCATCTTGCAAAGAAATAACCTTCGATGTTTGCTTATCTTTATCAGAAATACAGGCACTTAGCATTAAATCAACATTGTCATACTGAGTTTTTAAACTGTCATATTTCGCAACTTGTGCTTTGTATTTTTTCGTACTAACACAAGAACTCATCATTAAGATTACAACTGAAGAAAATAGAATTAATCGTTTCATTGTTTATAAGGTATTTATGGGCAAAATTAGTAATTCAGTTTGTTTAAATTAGTTTTAATTAAGGTTTCCTTAAAGATGTTTTCAACATGCGTTGCTAAAGAGAAAAGCGTAAAAAATAGTTTACTAAAAAAGAATGCCAGAAATTCAATTCGTCGAAATGATCTTATATAAATTAAAGTTTCCAATTTCCTTTTCCTTAACGAAAACGGTTGGATTATTTTTAATGTAAATATCTAAAGATGGATTTGGCAAGTCTTTACACGTAAGTAAATACCGAACATGGTATTTTTGTAGCTGAATAGTGAGTACTTCTTGATGTTCATTTGGGAGATTTGAAAAGCTAGTACGCTGTGCGTATAACGATAATGCTCTGGGTTTAATAAAAAGAATTGTATCCTTCATATTTGTCATAGATCCAAGATATTGAAACGTCATTTTTGAATCGTCCGTCATTGGACCATTTTGAATAATATCTTCTTTGAATTTAATATCTTCCCAATCTGGTTTGTATAGTAAGCCACCAGCAATAATCGACACCACAACAAGCACTTTTCTGTAAGGTATTATTTTAGTTATTTGATTTATGCCAATTCCTGCATAGAGTAAACATAGCGGAGCAATCGGTAATAAAAATCTGAATCCTGCATTTGCATAATTGTAAAATAGAATTACTGTAAGATATCCTACAAAAATTATTTCAGAAAGTTCCAATGATTTTCGGAGTCTTAAAAAAAGACCCAACAACATGCTAAGCATAAATATTTTCTTGCAAATTGTACCGATAAATGAAAAATCATGATCAGTATTTGTTTGTATGAAATAGTTTAATATGTCATAGTACAAACTAAGATGCTGATATGCCATAGGTAGGCTAGGATTAAAAAGGTTAGCGCGTAATTGATGACTCATTTCTATTCCGGAGCTAACAGGAAAAATCACATAGTTAAGAAGAAGAAAAAAAACAAAAGATAAGAAGGGTATTAAAATCCCGAAGTAGAAAAAATACTTTTTTGTAACTTCTTTCTTTCGTAGCAACTTGTCTAGCATATAAATAAAAATAGCAGCAGGAACTACAAATCCTAACGGACGAATGGAAATAAGTAATCCAGATAATAACGCAATTTCAATTGCTTTTAACCTTGAATAGTTGTGTTTGTCAAATAGGTAGAGAATCCAGAAAAGAACAAATGTGAAGGGTATGTCAGAATTAATTTCTGACTTAAATCTTAAAGTCCATGGATTGTATGCTAAGAATAAAATTAGTATTAGACATTTCCATTCCGACAAATATTTTTTTGACCATCCAATAAAAACAATGATTAAAAAAATTAAATAGATAGTAATCGTATAATTAAAAGCTGACATATTATTACCGAATAATGCATAAATTGGACTTAATAAAAGTGGGAACCCAATGGTGTAAGCTGTCGGACCAAGAATTGGGTAGATTTCATTATATACATAACCTGTTTCATATTGCGGAATTCCTTGTACGATATTTTTTGCCTGATGAATATATTGAGCATAATCATCCCCCCAATCTTGATCGCTTCTTATATTAATAAAAAGCAATACAATGCATGAAATAATTAACAAGCCTTTCCATGCTAAAGCAGAATTGAGGGTTTTATTAAGCAAAATTCGTATGAAATAAAATCATATATTTATGTATTGGTAAAATATGGATTTGAGTAGAATTAAATTTAAATTTATCAAACTTAAGAAAATCCATTTTACCACGGGTTAAAACATAGAATTATTCTATTTTTAATAGTGAGAATAAAATTAACACACTAATTTTTGTTCATAAATTTGGAATTCCGAAGAATATTTTTTTATATTGTATACGTCAAATCGTCAATCATATTAAAACAATCTAACCTAAAACCTAATGAGAAAATCTTTGCTTTACACAGGTGCAATGGCAATTCTAGTGTCATCGACTGTAACATTTAAATCTAATGCGCAATCATGGTCGTTAGCTGGAAATGCAGGAACTAATCCGACTACGCAATTTCTGGGAACTACTGATAGTAAATTTCTTAAGTTTCGCACGAATAACGCTGTAAGATTAACAATTTCTAGTGGAGGAAGAGTTGGAATTGGAGCTACAAATCCACTCTCCCGTCTTGATATACTTGGAGCAACAACTGATTCAGTTTCCGTTGTAAATATTTTAGCAAAATATATTGGAAAGAAACAAGATGTAATTGGTTTGAAGGCGGCATCAACTCCAACTGATACTACTGGAATTGGTGTTTCTGGTAATGGAAACTTTGCTGGAGTGGAAGGTTTTGGTAATAGTTTTGGAGTAACTGGAAGCGGAGCGACAGGAGTGTATGGATACTCAAATTATGGAACTTCTGCAGGATATCCAACAGGTGTATGGGGCGAAAGCGCTGGAGGTACTCAAGGAAATGGAGTGTTCGGATATGCTTCAACAGGAACTCAACAAAATATTGCTATTTGGGGAATTGCTACTGATACTGTTAACAATGGAACAGCAGCAAATACTGATTTCGCAGGATTTTTTCAAGGTAATATTGGATATTGGAAAGCATACAATATTTCCGATGCTAAATTTAAAAAGAATATTCAACCATTAAGTGGAGCCCTTGATAAAATTAAAAAACTAACAACTGCATCTTACACTTTTAAAAGAGATGAATTCCCAAAATTATATTTGCCGCAAGGACAACAAATAGGATTTCTTGCTGATAACATGGAAAGCGTTTTCCCTCAATTCGTAATAAAAAATTCTCTTCCTGCTAAAATAAATCCTAAAACACATGAAGTGATTTCACAAGCTGCTGATCTTAAAATGGTGGATTATATAAGCATGATTCCAGTTCTTACTGCTGGTATTCAAGAGCAACAAGTTCAAATTGAAAAGAAAGATGCGCAAATCTCTGAATTAAATACTAAATTGGCTTCTCTGGAATCAAGGTTGGCTGCATTAGAAGCAACATCGTCTGTACAAAATAATAGAACTGCAAATGTTATTAATGAAACTGCAGCTTCTCTTGAACAAAATAATCCTAATCCATTCACACAATCTACACAGATTCGTTATACACTGCCTACAGATTTTAAATCTGCTCAAATTATTATCACAGCACCTAATGGTAATGTTATGAAAAACTACAGCATTAAATCAAAGGGCGTAGGACAATTAATTGTTAATGCAAACGAATTAGCCGCAGGAATTTATAATTATTCATTGGTAATTGATGGAAGTATGGTTTCTACTAAATCATTAGTTCTGACAAAATAATTTTCTGTCAGTTATTTGTATTCCTCTCAGAAGTTTAAACGCTTCTGAGAGGATTTGTTATTTCGCTACTTTACTATGAAATGAAAACGTACTAAATAAGGGTTTTCTAATCTATAATGGATACTTTTGCAGCCTTATTTATGAATTACAAATAAAAATTATATGTGCGGATTTGCAGTATACACAGGGTCAGATGAACAGATTAAAAAATTATTCTCTAAAGATTTTTATACAATTAAACATCGTGGTCCCGACAATTCTACTTTTGTTGATTTACAGAATCATGGTTGGTTGGGATTTCATCGATTGAAAATTGTTGATCTTTCAGAACACGGAAATCAACCGTTAATTTATCAGCATTTATATCTTTTATGTAACGGAGAAATTTATAATAATTTAGAGATCAGAAAAAAATATGTTGGTTTTTCTTTTCAATCTGGTTCTGATTGCGAAAGCATTTTACCATTGTATCTTAATGTAGGATTAGAAGAAACTGCAAAATCTTTAGATGCTGAATTTGCTTTCGTATTGCATGATCATTTAACAGGGCGTTATATGGCTGCTCGAGATCCTATTGGAATTCGTCCGCTTTTTTATGGATATGCTACGGATGGGAAAATTGCTTTCGCTAGTGAGATGAAAGCACTTCACTCCACGTGTAAACATGTTAAACCTTTTCCGCCAGGTTATTTTTATGATGGCGAAGAATTTAAACGCTATACAGATGTAACAAAAGTTGAAAAGTTCAATGAGGATAATGATGAGCTGATGTATAAAAAAATTAATCAATATCTTACCGAAGGGATTCGCAAAAGATTACAAGCAGATGCACCATTAGGATATTTACTAAGCGGTGGATTGGATTCTAGTCTTGTTGCTGCTATTGGTGCAAAAATGTCGGACAAACCAATTCGTACTTTTGCTGTTGGATTGAACGAAGGTGCGATTGATTTGAAGTATGCAAAAATTGTTGCTGATTATATTGGCTCCGATCATACTGAAATTATTTTCACTATGGATGATGTTTTTGAAAATCTGCATCATCTAATATTTCTACTTGAAACATGGGATATAACAACAGTTCGAGCTTCAATAGGAATGTATTTGATGTGTAAAAACATTAGCTCCAATACCAATGTGAGAACGTTACTTACAGGAGAAATTAGCGATGAGCTATTTGGGTATAAATATACCGATTTTGCTCCCGATGCACATTCTTTTCAAGACGAGGCAGCGAAAAGAATTCGTGAGATTTATCTCTATGATGTGTTACGTGCGGATCGTTCATTAGCTGGTGCAGGATTAGAGGCACGTGTTCCTTTCGGAGATCTAGATTTTGTAAAATATGTGATGAGTATTTCTCCTTCTAAAAAAATGAATTCTACTGGAACTGGGAAATATATCTTGCGCAAAAGTTTTGATGATAAGTCATTGTTACCTGATGAAATATTATGGCGTGAAAAAGCAGCATTTTCTGATGCAGTTGGTCATGGTATGGTGGATTATATAAAAGCATTTGCAGATAAACAATATTCAGAAATAGAATTGGCAAATGCTGCAACAAAATATCCTTACCGATCACCATTTACAAAAGAATCATTATTATATCGTGATATTTTTGAATCACATTTTCCTGATCGAGCAGAACTAATTCAAGATTATTGGATGCCAAATAAAACATGGAAAAATTGTAATGTGAGTGATCCATCCGCAAGAGTGTTGCCTAATTATGGAAAGAGTGGAGTGTAAGATTGTTTCTTTTTAGTTTTATTAAGAAAATTAGAAAGTCGAAAGTGTATTAGAATTTGGGTTTAAAGTAATTTGAAATGCACTATTTAATTTCTAAAAACAGAAATAATAAAATTGGTAATTAGTCAGGGATGCCATGCATCCCTCCCATATCAAAATTACAAAAGAAAATACAATTACTCGGTTATTAATTATTTATAGTCGTTTGTAAATTCGTTAGCATTTAAGAAATGCTATTTTTGCTATACCAAATATTTTTTAAAAACATAGCGTATACCCAAATCGTAATTGGTTTTACGGGAATGCTACGCATCCCTCCCATATCAAAATTACAAAGGAAAATGCAATTACTCGGTTATTAATTATTTATAGTCGTTTGTAAATTCGTTAGCATTTAAGAAATGCTATTTTTGCTATACCAAATATTTTTTTAAAAACGTAGCCTTTGCCGAAATCGTAAATGGTTTTACGGGGATGCTACGCATCCCTCCCCATATCAAAATTACAAAAGAAAAGTCCGTTACTCGGTTATTAATTATGGCAATGATATATTTGTTTACACTAGGTTATTTTCCTGATTCAATATTTTTTCTATTTTGTTCTTCTCTCATATTGATTGAAAAGGAAAACATACAAAACAGAAATACTGTATAAACAAATATCCGAAAATATCTGTCAAACGATTTACCAAATTTAAATGCTGTAGCATAGAAGATGATTGCAGCAACTACGGCATGTAATATAAAACCTATGATTGTTAGAAGAAAAATTGTCAGCATATTGTATTCACTATAACTCACATTACCTAGAGGAAAATGCGCACTAAATGCCATTAAGAATAGACCAATAAAAATGAAGACTTTTTTAAGACGAGATAAATTACGCAGCATTTGATTTGTTTGTTTTCTGAAAGTGAATATGAGAATAATGGGCAATATGCGTTTTTTTACATCAAAACAAATGAAATGATTTAATGAAATTACCTATTTTATTTCTTCCCTTTCTTGGCAGGTGGTGGAGTATTAAGCAAACCCTTTAGTTTGTTATCAAAATCTTGCTCCACATTAGCCTTTATCGTTTTTATTTGTTTTTTAGGGAGCCTTCCGCTGCTTACATCTCTCGCAATTTCTTTAAAGTCGGAAAGACGATCCTTGTCTTGAACAATTTTATATTTTTCATATTCTCCTTCTGCAAATCTATCAGCCACATCTTTCCTTATGCTGCCCGCATTATCCAATACTTTATAGTCATTAAAAACTAAAAAAGAATCAATTCTTTTGATCCAGTCTCTCATTTTCATTATAATATTTCTCTGAGCTTGCAGTTCCGCATAATCAAGAAACATCGTTACTAATAATTTCAATGAAGACAATTCGTTTTCGTTAAGATAGTTTTTTGCAACAGTAACATCTGACTTTTGAATATTTCCGCCTTTCTTTACATTTTTCCATGTTTTTAGATTCATATTTGGAAGCGTAGAGTTAGCTCTTCCTCTTATAATTTCTGCTGATGTTTTTTCAGCTATTGCATATTCTAGCTTATTTTGAATTGTAGAAAAAAACTCGTGTGCGCTTGGCGAATTTTTATCATAATCTTCGCTTGTAGTAAATATATCTTTTACTTGTTCATAGAACATTTTTTCAGAAGTTCGTATCTCTCTGATACGCTCAAGCAATTCCTTAAAATGATCTTTATTAAACAGATTATTTCCCTGTTTCAATCTTTCATCATCAAGAACAAATCCTTTTATAAGATATTCTCTTAGAACCTGATTCGCCCATATCCGAAACTGCGTTGCATTATAAGAGTTTACTCGATATCCGACAGCTATGATTGCATCAAGAGTGTAAAATTTTGTGTTATAATTTTTACCATCAGAGGCAGTTACCGAGATATCCTCGGTAACTGCAAAAGCGTCTAACTCATTAGTATTGAATATGTTTTTCAGATGTAAAGAAATATTATCAGTACTACATCCAAAAATTTCCGCCATACCTCTTTGAGTTGTCCAAACGGTTTCTTCACCAACAATAACCTGTACTGATATTGCTCCATCCTCATTATTGTAAAATAAAAAGTCTCCTGTGTTTTTTAATTCTCCGCTCATTATGTTAGTTTATTAAATCTTGATAGGTTAATCTTTTTCCGCTCACGTTTGCTAAAATTAAATCAAAGCGATTACCTGTTGTAAATTTACGTGTGTTAAATCGTAATGTATATTCTGTTACATAACTCT
>JANXSD010000135.1 GCA_025352785.1 Bacteroidota bacterium | reverse complement strand
GCAAATCACAACTTCACATTTCGGTTTACGTAAGTGAATTTGATGCTTACAATATTTCAAAGATACAAGATGAAAGCAAATCACAACCCGAAAGGGGAATGTCCAAAATGTTTCAGAGATGCTTACAATATTTCAAAGATACAAGATGAAAGCAAATCACAACAATCTTCATTTGAATATTCCGCAGTTTGCAAATTTAATAATTAATGACTAAAAACTATTAATTATGTTTCCAAATTCAATTTATTGGTTTATCTTAGCTAAGAATTCTTAACTTTAGTAAAGGTTTAAGATAGTATAACAACCCTTTTTAATTCGATAAATTTCTAAAATACTAACCCTTAAAATTACCATTATGAAACCATTGCCTTCTATTAAAAATATTTTTCTAGTCATTTCCTTTGTATTGATCACATTTTCTCCATCCATCGCACAACAAAATAAAAATCTAATTAGCAATTATCTAAATCTCGAACGAGAAAAAAATAATTGGCTTCAAAGTGATATCGCTGAATGGAATATTTCCGATGATTATATCGATGAAACAACGGGTATAGAACACCTGTACATTCAGCAAAAATACCACAACATTATTGTTTACAATGCAATTAGTGTTTTTGCAATCAAAGAAAATAAAATCCATTATTTTAAAGCTGGACTTATTGATTCTTTAGCAAAAAAAGTAAATGCTGATAAGCCATCCATTACTTCTCTAAATGCAATTGATCTTGCATTGAATCATCTTGGAAAAACCGATTTTCTTCCTGCTAAATTGATTGATAACGATATTGCAAATAATCGCTATCATTATTCAAATCCAGATATATCAAAGAGTCCAATAAAAGTACAGTTGGTTTATCGTCAACTAAAAGAAAGAATAATTTTATCATGGGATGTTAGCATCGATATGAAAGGTGAAAATCATTGGTGGAATATTCGCGTGAATGCTGTCACTGGAAAAATTGTTGATCAAAACGATTATACTGTCGAATGTTTTAAAAATGATTTTTCTCCATTTACTGAATCAAATAAAATAGATAGCGAAATTTCACTTGAAAGTTCGAACGTTGTTCCGCCATCACCTACAATTATTCCTGATTACAATGTCTTTCCTTATCCAATCGAAGCGCCAACATTTGGATCTCGTTCTTTGTTGATTGATCCTTCTAACGCATCTGCATCACCTTACGGTTGGCAAGATGTAAACGGTATAGCAGGCGCTGAATATACCATCACCAGAGGCAATAATGTTTACGCTTACGAAGATGCAAATAATGATAATCTGCCAGGGTATTCACCAAATGGAGGAGCTAACTTGCATTTTAGTTTTCCACTGCAAGCGAATGTAACGCCAATCACAAATCAAGATGCTTCTCTTACTAATCTTTTCTATGATAACAATACAATTCATGATTACCTCTACCAACTAGGGTTTACGGAAGCAGCAGGAAATTTTCAACAAAATAATTATGGGAAAGGTGGAATAGGTGGTGACTATGTTAAGGCAGAAGGCTTTGATGGATCGGGTGCAAATAATGCAAACTTTTCTACTCCTCCTGATGGTTCATCAGGAAGAATGCAAATGTATTTATGGAATGGAAATACTGCTGTTTGTACTAGTTTAAATTTATCTTCTTCAACATTTAGTGGAGGAATGAATACCGGTACGGCAACGTATAATCCAGTATCTACTTTAACAGCAAATTTAATTTTAGTGAATGATAATGTTGGAACTTTTTCTGATGGTTGTTCAACAGTTTTAAATAATATAGCAGGAAAAATTGCTGTAATAGACAGAGGTACTTGTAGTTTTATTGTTAAAACGCAAGGTGCATTGGCTGCAGGTGCTGTTGGCGTTATCATCATTAATAATACCACGGGAAGTGCCCCTGCAATGTCGGGTTCTCCCACTCAAACAATTCCTACTGTTTCTATTTCTCAAGCTGATGGCGTAATTCTTAAAAATGCTCTTCTTGCAGGAAGTGTTTCTGGAACAATTGCAACTTGTAATAGTGCATATCAAATTGATGGTTCATTTGATAACGGTGTGGTTGGTCATGAATATGGTCATGGTGTTTCCAATCGACTCACGGGCGGACCATCACAAACAAGTTGCTTAACAAATGGTGAACAAGGTGGCGAAGGTTGGAGTGATTGGCTTGCATTGATAATGACCATTAAGTCTGGTGACCATGGTACGGATTCAAGAGGAATGGCAACGTATGCTGCAGGACAAACTAAATTTGGAAATGGTATTCGTCGATACCCTTACTCAACAAATATGAGTATCAATCCGCAAACGTATGCTAGCCTTGCATTGAGTGCAGAAGTTCATAATGTAGGTGAAATTTGGTGCGATGTAATTTGGGATATGTCCTGGTTGTTGATCGATCAATATGGTTTTAGTAATAACCCATCAACTATTTCTTCAGGAAATAATATTGCAATTAAATTAGTTTTAGAAGGGATGAAACTTCAACCATGCGGACCAGGATTTTTAGATGCCCGTGATGCAATTCTTGCTGCAGATGCTTTACTTTATAATAACGCTCATCGTTGTTTAATATGGACTGCTTTTGCTCGTCGTGGGATGGGTGCAAACGCATTGCAAGGGAGCGCAACAACTACCGGTGATGAAACGCAAGGATTTTTAATGCCTGCATATTGTTCTGCTCCAACGCAAATTCCTGTTGCAGCGTTTACTTCCAATTTAATCAACATCAATTGCGGAACAGCCATTAAATTTATTGATCAATCTACGCAAGCATTTGATTGGCTTTGGGATTTTGGTGATCAAACAACTTCTGTATTACCAAATCCATCACACACTTTTTCAATTCCAGGTACTTTCACTGTGAAATTACTCGTTACAAATCCATTAGGATGGGATTCAACAACACATCCTATAAATGTTTATTCCACATTTATGGTTCAAGTATTTTTAAGCCCCAATATCATTTGTAGCGCTGATACTGTTCACTTAAATGCAACGGCCTCTGGTAGTACAAATAGATCTTATACTGTGAGCCCAATTCCTTATACTCCGATAGTTGGAACTGGCACTGTAGTTTCACTTTCCGATGATCAAATTAGTACGAGCAAACCTATCGGATTTACTTTCAATTTTTTCGGACAGAATTATTCCAACTTTTATATTTCTTCGAATGGTTTTATAACTTTTAGTTCTGGTATGCCAGCCACTGCTGTTTATGGAGAAACAATCCCTTCTACTAATGATCCGGATAATTTTATTGCTCTCGCTTGGAATGATTTGAATCCGCAAAATGCAGGAAGTTCTATCAGCTATTTTAATACTGGAACTTCTCCCAATCAAAAACTTGTTGTGAAATATGCTACTTCTCATTATGCAGGAACTTCATATCCCTTTATAGTTCAAGCAATATTATTTGAAGGAACTAATACGATAGAAATTCATACGACTACCATTTCAGATGTTTCTATATTTGATCCAGAAGCAAAAACCACACAAGGTGTTGAAAATCTTGATGGGAGCAATGGAGTTCCAGTCCCTGGTAGAAATAGTACATTTTTTACTGCAAATAATGATGCCTATCGCTTTATTCCTTTTGTTCCATATTCTTTTACATGGCAACCAGATAATCTAATTGGAGCGCAGCAAACTATCTTTCCCGCTTCATCTATAATTTATACTGTTTCTGTAAATGATGGAACTTCTTGCCATCAAGAAATTCCTGCTCCAGATATCATCGTTATTCCGTGCACGATTGCATTAAATCTTAAATTATTTATTCAAGGATTTTATGCAGGAAATAATCTTATGTTTCCCGTTTTAAATACAACAGAATTAAACGCGAACATCACTGCTTGTGATACAATTACTGTTGAATTGCATGATCCATTGGCATTAACTCCCGCTTTAAAATCTAATAATGTTTTGCTAAGTACGAATGGACAAGCAACCATTAGTTATCCTAAAGAAATTATTGGAAACGATTATTACATCGTAATCCGTCATAGAAATTCTATTGAAACCTGGAGTAAAAATCCTGTGCATTTCTCCGGAAATTTAGTGACATTCGATTTCACAACACCTTAACTAATGTCAATTAAAAAAGGGGATTAAAATAACTAATGCTATTTTAATCCCCTTTTTTAATTTCTTATTCCGATAGCTATCGGATCTTAATTCAATAATCCATTTCTCGCTGATGATCCTTTAATACTTTATCAACTAATTTTTTTGTGTTCGCATCCTGTTTCTCCAAAATCTCTAAAATAATTTCGGAATTCCGTTTCTTTTGTTGAAGGTGTTTAATAGAAAATGATGGTCGCCATCTTTTAATATAGAAAGGACCACCTGCAAAATAAGTTAGTAATATGTATTTATTGTCATTGTAAATTGTAGCAGCCTGTAATTCCATTTCCTGTACTTGTGATCGTAACATTTCATTATAAAGATTTAGCTTGTCGATGGTGAGGGATCGAATTCTATCTGTTTCCCCCTTTGCCCATTCTAATTCTATTTCTAACAACGTTTTCAAATCTTTCTTTTCATAAGCCACAGTGAGCTTTTTCATCCACTCTTCTTTCTGCAGTTTCTTATCCAAATCTTGTTCTAAATCGGGATGAATTATTTTTGCAAGTGATTTATAGATGGATGAAATACTTTTTCCTTTTAAAACTTCGATTTCTTTATCTCTCGCTTCTTTTTCTAATTGCTTTTTAGTTTTCTTAGGCTCTTTTTTTGAGAAATTCTTGTCAAAAGATCTGTTCGTATAATTTTTGATTTTTTCTTCAACTCTTACATTTATTTCTATTTCCGTCATTTCAATTGTTAAATCACTAAGGTCAATAACATATCCATTTTCAAAAAGATCTAACTCCATTTCACTAATTAACCATTCGAATTCTAATTCTTTCGTTTTTGCTTCTGCTTTCTTCGACTTTTTTGTTGACGACACTGTATTGATGTCTTCATGTATTGAAATAATTTTGTTTGCCTGCTCTTCATTTAATCCATGGGGACTTAATAAAATAGCGTCTATCATTTCAGAAATAAAATCAATAAAGACTTTTTTTCTAATTCCTGAAAAACTTGTAGCTTTAAAATAAATATAAAGCTCATTTACAACATGAAAATCTAATTGATTAACTTCTTGATGTACTGGATAAACTTTACTTAAACATTCAGAAAGAAGAATATCTAAAGATGCTTTTTCTGCCTCCATTTTCAATTCCGCCTTTTTCATTCGATCCAATAACGTATTAAAAGTTAATTGTTCCTTAGAAAGGGTTTCCGTTGCTGGCAACTGGATGACTAATCCGTAAATTGTTTTGTCTTTCACAATTTTATCTTCACTAGAATGCACCTTATAATTTTATTTTATATTAATAATTCCTAATTCTCTAATTCCCCTTGCTCAGGTTTAACCAACTTGTGCAATTTTTTAGTTCCAGAATAAATTTCAAATTTTAAAAACCGACATTCAATTGGACCATTAAAAAGATGCATTTTACGAGTCGCTCTCAAACCAATATGTTTAGCTGCTTCTAAATTTCCGGTGAAAATCCAACAATTCCATCCTTTCATTTGTTGTTTCATGGTATCTCCAATTGTTTGATACATTTCTAAAATGTCCTCAGGAGTTATACGAACTCCATAAGGAGGATTGCAGATTAAAACTCCTTCTGGTGAAGGCACCGTAAAAGTTTGAAAAGGATTTTTACTAAGTTGTATATCACCTTCCAAACCCGCATTTTCAATGTTTTGTCGGGCTTTCTCTAAAACAACACCACTAATATCAGAACCATAAATATTAACTCCTATAGAGGGCAATTCAGCAGCTATTGCTTCATCATAAATCTTAAACCATAATGTTTCATCATAATCTTTCCATGATTGAAATCCAAAACGTTTTTTTAATTTATTCGCAGCAATATTTCTTGCAATCATTGCAGCCTCAATTAAAATTGTTCCACTTCCACACATGAAATCAGCTAAGGGCAATTGTTTATCCCAACCGCTTAGTATTACTAACGCCGCTGCTAATGCTTCGTTGAGCGGTGCTTCATTCGTTAAATCACGGTAGCCACGTTTGTGCAAGGAGTCGCCAGAACTGTCGAAGGAGAGTGTACATTTATCATCATAAATATGCAAGTGAATTCTGAAATCTGCATTCTCAATATCAACACTTGGTCTGCTACCAAATGCTTCTCTAAATTGATCCGCAATGGCATCTTTAGCCTTTTGAGATACATACTGTGAATGTGTTAAAGTTGACAGATTTAATGTTGAATTAATAGCAAAAGTTTGATCCAAATTAAAATGTTGACTCCAATCTATTTTTTTAATTTCATTGTAAAGCATCTCTTCACTCGAAACTGTAAATGTGGTTATTGGCTTTAATACTCGAAGAGCTGTTCTGCAATAAAGATTTGCTTTGTACATTACTTCCATGTCGCCTTCAAATTCAACAGCACGCGTAATTTTTCGAATATTGATAGCGCCAATGCTGGCTAATTCTCCGCAAAGTACATCTTCAACTCCTGCAAAAGTTTTGGCAATTAATATCATGTGGTTTTATTGATTTTTTGACTCTAATAAGCAAGAATTAATTTTCGCAAAAAAACTTTTGCTATCAGATCTTTACAAAGGTAATATATTGATCGATTTGAATTCTGTTGTCTAACTTATTTAATAAGGATTAACAAAAATACAAGTGAAACGTTCCTTTATCCCTTTGAATATCAATTCAATTTAATTGATATTGGGTAATTCATCATAATTGACTGGAGTTATTATTTCCGGAGTATTCCTGTCAAATCGAACATTATTTGAATTCATCGAAATAGTCTGAGCCTTCATATCAGACTCGTCATAAGGTTTGATGATTTCTTCAATTTTTTCTTTAGATAATTTTGGATCTATCCACTTGCTTTCATCAGAGGCGGCAATGATGAGTGGCATTCTCTTTTTTTGATTGTGAATTTTTTCCATTAATGGATTCGCAGCTGTTGTCAAGATACTAAAAGTGTTTTTTATTTCACCAGTATCCATATCTACCCAACTTTCGTAAATGCAACCTAAAGAAAAAATAGAATGACTTTTTGTTTGTATTAGATACGGATATTTAATTTTTTTATATTCACGCCATTCATAAAAACCATTCACTCCAAGTAAGCAACGTTGTGATACAATACTTTTTCTAAATGATGGCTTTTCAAAAATTGTTTCGCCTACCGCATTCAACGTTTTCGTTCGAATGGCGTTAGCTGCATGCATATCTTTTATCCAAAATGGTATTAATCCCCATTCAAAAAGAAACAATCCATCATGTTTTATAATTGGTAGTTGCGGATGTGAAAAACCACTTACAAAATATAGTAGTGATAAATTTAAAGGCAGTTCAATTTGAAACGAACTTTCCTGAAAGACTCCCTTATATCGAGCCGCTAAATTTTCAGCTTTTTTTTCCATAAAGGAGATATTGTAACACATAGGATTAATGAATTTTTTTATGTAAAAATACACATGTAATTAAGAACTTTTGCTTATCGCTAAATTCACTTCGTATATTTTTTTAATATAAATCACTAATGCTATCAGTAATTCGCTTTCTTTTCTATTTGATTTCTGATCTAAATTAAATACTTTATAAAACTGATTAGAACGCTACAAGTGAAAATAGTTGCATTCATTAATCTTTATGAAGTAAAATTTTTGGCACAACCAACAAAGCAACAAATTAATCATAAACAAAACGAAAATGGATGTATGAAGATATCTTACTTTCCGATACAAAAAACAACAAGTAACAATAAAACTATAACTTCCCAGCAAATCAAACTTTTTCCATTTTTTCAAGCAACAAATGAGCAACAACACATCAGTTTTTGACTTTCACGAGCAACAAATAAGCAACAACAAAGAACGATAAACAATAGTACAAAATTTATGTCTATCAATGCAATTTTTATTTTTGATTACTTGATATACAGATGAATAAGATTGCATCCTAAAATTGATATTGGTCTGTACCTATAATTAAGATGAGACATACATCTCCTCATCTGAAATATTTAAACTCTCTTTTAAATTCTTTAACTGAATATTGAACGGACTTCACTTTTTTCTCTTTGATTAAATCCCAATGGTAATCTTT
>JANXSD010000104.1 GCA_025352785.1 Bacteroidota bacterium | reverse complement strand
AGACTCATCATTTCTGCATTACGAATTACTGGAACCATCAATCCTTTTGGTGCTGAAACTGCAATGCCAATGTCCATGAAATCGTTGTAAATAATTTCATCGCCATCAATCTGCGCATTTACTGTAGGAAAAACTTTTAATGCTTCACAAACTGCTTTCGTAAAGAAACTCATGAATCCTAAATTCACACCGTGTTTCTCTTTAAAAATATCCTTATACTGTTTACGAATATTCATTATCTCACTCATGTCAACTTCGTTAAACGTTGTTAACATCGCAGTGGATTGCTTAACAGATAATAATCGTTGTGCAACTTTTTTACGAAGCATACTCATTTTCTCACGATGCTGATCACGCGAACCGTCAACTTTCGTTTCGACAACAGTTGCAGGAGCTGCTACTTTATTTGTAATTAATTCTAATACGTCACCCTTTGTTATGCGACCATCTTTACCTGATGCTTTTACTTGCGTTGCAGGAATGCCATTCTCATCCATTAATTTCTTTGCAGCAATTGATGGAACATCTTTCGCATACGTAGCAACGGGCTCATTCACTGTAGCAGGTTTCGCAGTAGGAGCAGCATCTGTCTTCGCTGCAGCAGGTGCAGGAGCATCAACTTTTTTCGTTGGAGCCGCAGCACTTGTATCAATAGAAGCTACAACAGTTCCTACAGCAATTGTTTCACCTTCTTTCACAAGAATTTTTAAAACTCCATCCGCTTCCGCAGACAATGTTAATGTTGCTTTATCAGAATCAATTTCTGCAATCTCTTCGTCTTTCTCAACATAATCACCATCTTTTTTTATCCAACGCGCAATCTGTACTTCACTTATTGATTCACCTGGAGAAGGTACTTTTATTTCAATTGCCATAGCTTTAAATATTTACTTGAGGTAAATCAATACCATTAAAATCTGTTTAGTTTTCTACTAGCGTTTTTGCAAATGCTTTATCAATGATTGCTAATTGCTCTTTATCATGTTGTTTATGCGAACCAGTTGCAGTACTTGCACTTTCCGGACGTGAGATAGCATTGAAATTAAATTCATTTGCTATTCTTAACAAATACGACCATGCTCCCATATTTTCCGGTTCTTCCTGAACCCAAATATATTCATCAGCATTTTTATATTTTGCAAGAATATCACGTACTTGAATAAACGGGAAGGGATACAATTGTTCAATGCGTACAATAGCAATTTCGTTTGAAATATCCTTTTCTTTACGCTCTAATAATTCGTAGTAAATTTTTCCTGTACAGAAAATAATTCGGGTTACTTCTTTTGCTTTTGCAAACGCATCATCTATCACTTCCATAAATCCACCATTCGTAAATTCTTCAAAAGAAGAAACACACTTTGGATGTCGTAATAAACTTTTTGGCGTAAAAACTACTAATGGCTTTCGGAATGGTCGGTGTAATTGTCGGCGTAGGAGATGAAAGAAATTTGCAGGAGTTGTGCAATTGGCAATTTGCAAATTATACTCAGCACACAATGCAAGAAAACGTTCCATCCTACCGCTACTATGCTCTGCCCCTTGTCCTTCATAACCATGAGGCAACAACATCACAATACCATTCATGCGACGCCATTTATCTTCTGCACTACTGATGTATTGATCAATAATTATTTGTGCGCCATTTCCAAAATCTCCAAATTGTGCTTCCCAAATTACGAGTGAATTGGGAGCAGCGAAACAATATCCATAATCAAAACCTAACACACCGTATTCACTCAACAATGAATTATAAATATAAAACGGAGCTTGCTTTTCGTCTAAGTTACTCAATGGAATATATTGCTCTTCTGAATCCTCTACACGCAATACCGCATGACGATGTGAGAAAGTTCCGCGTTCTACATCTTGCCCACTTACACGAACAGGAAATCCTTCCTTCAACAAAGTAGCATACGCTAGTAACTCACCCATCGCCCAATCTAAACGACCTTCGCCTTCAAGCATTTTCTTACGCTCGTCCATCAAGCGAACAATCTTACTAAAGAAAACTTTATCCGCAGGAAGTGTACTCATCTTCATCCCTAAATCAAGAATTGTTTTCTTATCAACAGCAGTTGCTGGAGATTTTTCAAAATCAGCTTCCGTTGATAAACGCAATCCACTCCAAGTGCCATCCATGAAAGGAGTATTTTTTGTCTTTTCTTGTTTCTTCGATAGATCCAAACTTTTTTGCAATAAATCTTTAAAAGACTTTTCCATTTCTTTGGCAAGATTTGCTTCTACATCACCTTGAGATAATAATTTCTGATTATAAATCTCACGTGGATTAAGATGCCCTGCTATTGCTTTGTATAAAATCGGTTGTGTAAATCGTGGCTCATCGCCTTCATTATGTCCGTATCTGCGATAGCAAAGAATATCGATGAACACATCACGATGAAATGTTTGACGGTATTCCATTGCAAGACGAATCGTATAAACCAACGCTTCTACATCATCACCATTCACATGAAAAACGGGAGAGAGTGTTACCTTTCCCACATCCGTACAATAGGTACTTGATCGTGCATCAATATAATTTGTTGTGAATCCAACTTGATTATTTACTACAAGATGTATTGTTCCACCAGCTCTGTACCCTTTCAACAACGACATTTGGATTACTTCGTAAACAATTCCTTGTGCCGCAACTGCTGCATCACCATGAATTAAAATCGGAGCAATCTGACTTACTTCTCCTCCTGGTGTATTGTCGATTTTCGCACGAACAATTCCTTGTACTAATGGATCCACCGCTTCCAGATGAGAAGGATTTGGTGTTAATCCGAGATGTACTTTTTTGCCAAGCGCAGTTTGCACATCACTCGAATATCCTAAATGATATTTCACATCGCCATCGAATGAATTATCATCAAATTCTTTTCCTTCGAATTCTCCGAAAATATCTTCGTAACTTTTTCCTAAAATATTTGCAAGCACATTTAGTCTTCCACGATGTGCCATTCCAATTACAAATTCTTTAATTCCTAATTCTGCACCTTCCGTGATGACAGCATCCAATGCAGGAATTAATGTTTCTGCACCTTCTAATGAAAATCTTTTTTGTCCAGTAAATTTGGTGTGTAGAAAATTTTCAAAGGCTACTGCTTCATTTAATTTTAGCAACATTCTTTTTTTCTCATCGATTGAAAACTGAACAGAATTTTTCGATTTCTCCATTCTACTTTCTAACCAGTGAATAATTTCCGGGCTTCGAATGTATTTGTATTCGGCACCAACAGCACCACAATATGTTTGCTCAAGATGGGAGGTAATATCACGAAGTTTTGCTGGCCCAATTCCTAAATCATTACCAGCTTGAAAAACAACATCAAGATCTTGTTCCGTTAATCCAAACGTTGCAATTTCTAATGTAGGAAAATATTTACGGCGTTCTCTTACTGGATTTGTTTTCGTAAAAAGATGTCCGCGATTACGATAACCATTAATAAGATTGATGACTTTAAATTCTTTGTCAACTTGTTCTGGAACGATGTAAGAAGCATCAACATCTCCAAATTTTTCCCTAGCAAATTCGAATCCAGAAAAAAATTGACGCCAACTAGCTTCAACGCTTGTGGGATCTGAAAGGTATTTACGATATAAATCCTCAATAACTTCAGGACTACTATTTCCAATATAACTGTGCTTATCCATGCGCTAAATTCCGCTATTTCAAATAGGTGAAATAAGGAGGGTCAAAGATAATAAATCAAGATGGTTTAAATAATTTTTTCAGAGGCAAACAGAACATTCTCTCTTTTAAAAAAATATGAAAGTTCGTTATGGAAATTTAATACCAGTATAATTATTCACATCCACCGCCATAATAGTGCTTTTAAATTGGGCATTGATAGTATTGATACATTCGTTAGCGATGAATGCATATCCCTTTGAATTAAGATGTATTCCATCGAGTGCAAATGCGCCCCCATTAACATAACGAGTAGAATATTTTACTCCGTTAAAAACCACTCCAGAATTTAATGTTTTAAAGAATGCATTCGCATCGGTAAACGCCAAATTTTTAGCTATAGCAACGGCTTTAATCTTTGCATTAAAACTAGCTATTGACGAATGGATTTTCGACACTTCTTGTTGATCCAGAATCATCCGTGTTTGCAGGGGATTTACAGGTGTTCCAAGACTGTTACAGCGTAAAGAATCTAATGAAGTGCTCTGTAAGACTAACTCGCCTTCCACTAATTGGCGAACTGTACCATTAAAATTTACAACGAATGCATTTGCTCCTTCATGAAAAGACACTCCAGAAGGTGATGTTGTATTCAATGTATCGGCCTGTGCCTTAGTAAGTATCAATCCATTATAGGGGATAGTATTAAAAAACGGAATATTTTCAACATCAGGAATATTTATAACAATTCCTTTTGCGCCATTACTAGTGAGGCTATTAACGATACGATCTATGGCTGCATTAAAGACAGAATCTGGCGTAATTTCATTCATGGATAAGTCGGATTCGTTACCTCCACTTTGCGCATAAAACAGTACATCATTTACTCCGATCCATAGGCTAAAAAATGTTGGATTTACTTTAAAGGCGTCTCCTAAAACTGTAGAAGTTAATCCAGAAATAGCACCAGTATCAGAGGCAAAACGATGATAATAGGAATTTCCAATTGGAGCACTTTTCCCAAAAGTTTGACTATCGAGATTAAAAGATTTAGCCCCTGGAATTCCATAATTATTATAAATGATGTTATTACCGAGCCATTGTAAGTCGTTGGGATTGGGAGCCGAATAGGTAGCAATCAAATCTTTCTCTCCCAAACAATTTGTTATAGAATTAAGTTGTAAATGCCCCACTAATGTATTCTGGGCGGTGAATCCAATTCCATTACCGACACTTAAATAGGGTTGGATAAAGACTCCTCCTCCAACAGTATTAAATCGTGATGCGAGTATTGCAGGGAAAGAACTAGATTGCCCTTCTAATGTTAGAGCGCCGTCTGTATAGCCAGCTGTGAGATCAGAACCTACTGCCACAAAACGGCTAAAGTCGGCTGTTCCTGTAGATGCTTTTGGTTCATCCAAAGAAGGTTTACATGCCGTAAAAATTAAACTTACGGCAACGCAAAAATGAAGGATTTTTTTAGAAGTTATATTGAAGTCCAAGTCCGAAGATGTATAAATATGATTTATATGTTCCGTTAAAATTATTATTCACATTAGAAATTTCTTTACGTTCACTTACATTTTCCAACATAATAGAACCTTCTAAATACAAATGTCTTTTAACACGATAAGTTAATCCTCCTGCAAGTACAAATTTATTCGCATCAGGTAAGTCCGGACTAACATAACCATCCTTCACAGGTGTTTGATCGTAAGCAATTCCTAAACGAATCGTTAGTTTGTCGGTGGATTTATATTGTGCGCCAATACGTGCTGCGAAGGACGATTTATATTTTCTTGCATTTGAATTATTTAATGTAGGATAATCAGGAAATTCGAAATTTAGCGAATCATAAACTGACCAGCCTGTAAAATTAAAATCCAAATTCATCAAGAGTCGATCGGATAATTTGTAGCCAAACCCTACAGAGAAAACAGATGGTAAATTAATTGACGAATTAAATTTTGTGGAGGAAGGAATAGTATTGATGGAAATTAAGGATGGAGGAACATTTGTAAATGTAGCATCACCATTTTTCAAATCAAGTTTAACTTTAGAACGGTAATCTATACCAATAGTAATCTTACCATAAGAAGCAAATACTCCTGCATTAAAACCAAGTCCGGTTGCATTCCCTTTTAATTCAACTCCAGCTTCAGTGCCATCGGAATTTGCGTAAGGAATTGCTTTTCGAAATTTAGCTGCGCCCAAAACAATTGCAGGTCCTCCGCCAAAAGATAAATGACTATTTATTTTATAAGAGAGTGAAGGTTGTATAAAAAGAGAAGTAAGTCGAGCTTGTTGCGAAATGTATCTTCCACTCCAATTATCATCCCACTTGGCACCAAGACCGAAAGGATTATTGATACTTATTCCAGCTGACAATTTGCCCTTTAATTTGAACGCCCCATAAAGGTAATAAGGGGTATAAAATTGGGACGACATTTTTTCAGAACTGCTATACTGTCCTAAAAATGTGGTTTGAGGAATTATTAAACTGAAGCCAGCATTCACATAATTACTATCCAAAAAAGACATTCCTGCAGGATTAAAGAAAACTACAGAGCCATCAATTGCTAAACCAGTTATTGAGCCTCCCATTCCAATCGCTTTTTGCCCCTGGGTATTAATTTGAAATCCTCCTGCGAAGGTTACAAAAGGTACCAGCAGGCACCACAACATCATCAAGCCCTTTTTCATAATTTGTATGTGTAAGCAAATGTAGGTGGGAAGCGGGTTTCAGAAGGATTTGGATGTAAATTTTATTAACATAATTTATACTTAGTTACTAATCAAGACTGCTTTGGTGTAAGCCTTTGAAATTCAGCAGCTGTCGAAGGCTAATGTAAGGATATTTTTCCTAATTCTATTGTCACAAATTTTGCAATATATTGTTATGATGAAATCCTTTTATGATAGCCACCGCATTTTATTAGCTAATACCTAAATACAACTACGAATGAATCCAATTTAGTTGTTCTATTTCATTTTATTTTTTTAACAGATTGTTCAGAAGGCAATGCGATGCAAGGATTTTTTAAAACCGAATTATTAAAAAATTACGCTGTATTTTTGATTTAAACAATAGATACATTTGGTATAAGCTTTACTTTTGCAGGATGTCAGAATTAATATACGATGTGATTGTTATTGGAGGTGGAATTGTTGGTTTATCAACTGCCTATAAATTAAATCTTCACCATCCTCATCTAAAAATTCTATTATTAGAAAAGGAAAATGCAGTAGCTTTTCATCAAACAGGAAGAAATTCAGGGGTACTACATTCTGGAATCTATTATAAACCGGGCAGCTACAAGGCAAAAAATTGTGTTGAAGGAAGAAGAGAATTAGTTTCATTTGCAAAAGAACATCATATCGCACATGATATTTGTGGAAAAATAATTGTCGCTACTGATCCTTCAGAGCTTGAACACATGTCAAAAGTGTTTAACAACGGAATAAAAAATGATGTAGAAGATATTGAAATGATCACTGCTGCACAGATAAAAGAGATTGAACCATTTTGTAGTGGTATTTCTGGCATTCGTGTTGGATGCACTGGCATTATTGATTTTGTTGGAGTTTGTAATGTGTTGTCAAAACTTATTGTAGAAAAATTTCAAGGAAGCAACGTTTTATTAAAACATGAAGTAACGGCTTTTGTAAAAGATGGAGATAAAACCATTGTAATGACGCCTAAGGGGAACTTCACAGGGAAATACATTGTGAATTGCAGTGGCTTACAGAGTGATCGCATCGCAAAAAAAGATGGGATGAATCCGGAGATGAAAATCGTGGGATTTCGTGGTGATTATTTTGAATTAACTCCAGAGGCACAACATAAAGTAAAGCATCTTATTTATCCAGTACCTAATCCTGAATTTCCATTCCTTGGTGTACATTTCACACGCATGTTGCATCACCCAACTGAATGTGGACCAAATGCAGTTTTTGTTTTCAAACGCGAAGGATATGAGAAAACTGACTTTAGTTTAACGGATACGTTAGATGCACTTGCTTATTTAGGAACGTGGAAATTATTTTTCAAGCATTGGCGTTTTGGATTGGATGAGTACAGAAGAGCGTTCAGTAAAAAATTATTCCTAGAACGGTTACAACGCTTACTTCCCGATTTAAAGATGGAAGATATTGTTCCTGGTCGCGCAGGTGTTCGCGCAATGGCTCTCGACATTCATGGCAATATGATTGATGATTTCAAAATCGTTAACAGCGATAATGCTTTGCACGTTTTGAATGCTCCATCACCAGCAGCAACAGCATGTTTAGCAATTGGAAAAGCAGTGAATGATATGGCCGAAAAACATTTTAATCTAAATTAAAATTAGTGCTTTATTTTGTCTTTAAAAACTTTTTGAAACTTCTCCAACTTCGGACGAATCACTAAACTACAGTAGGGTTGATTCTCATTATCCTTATAATAGTTTTGATGGTGTTTTTCAGCTGCATAAAAAATTGCAAACGGACTTATCTCCGTAATTACAGGACTATCAAACGCTTTTTCATCATTTAATTTCTGCTTATACTTTTCAGCAGTTTCCTTTTGTGTTAAATCATGATATAAAATTACTGAGCGGTATTGTGTTCCAACATCAGCACCTTGTCGATTTAAAGTAGTCGGATCATGAACCGTCCAAAACACTTCTAACAATTCATCAAACGTAATTTTTTTAGGATCGTAAACAATTTGAACTACTTCTGCATGTCCGGTGTTTCCATTGCAAACTTGTTCGTAGCTAGGATTCACTTTCGTTCCACCAGCATATCCAGAGGTGACAGAAACAACTCCGTTTAAATCTTGATAAATTGCTTCTACGCACCAGAAGCATCCTCCACCAAAGGTGGCAGTATCGGTTAATGCTGTTGACATATATTTTTTTGATTCGACTTTTTGTTGAATATTATGCGATTCCTTTTTAGGCGATTGGCACGAAGAGGAAATGTACAACAAACATCCAAAAAACGTAAATGATTTAAATAATTGTACCATTGTGTGAGATAAGTATAGAATATAACGATTAACTTTTGGGCTTATTGTCAAGGAATTCTTTTAGATAATAAGGTTCAAAATAAGCGAGATTCTCAAACTGATTGTTTTTAAATGATTGCAATGCAAGTGTAACAAGTCCGCGGGAAGAATGTTTAAAGTCAGTTACAATTTTTACATTTAAATAATCTTTAAAAACAGTTGCAGTTTTAGCGGCACCATCTCCAAAAAAAATTCTTGATTGATTTGGATAAATCATAAAACTATTCTCTAATAAGATTTCAGCTTTTGTTTCTTCGATATAATTTAATTGATGATCCAAAACACAACCATACACTTCCATCCTTCGTGCATCAATTAATGGAACCAACAAATTATCAATTGGGACAAGGGGATGATCCAATAAATAGGTGGTCGCCATTGCTTTTAAAGTATCAACAGCAATTAATGGCTTATCTAACGAAAAACACAACCCTTTTGCTGTTGCAACGCCGATGCGCAAGCCTGTATAACTTCCAGGGCCTTTACTCACTGCTACTGCATCTAAATCACTAATCGCAATACCAGCTTCTTCAATAGCTTCTTTAACAAATACTGCCGTCATTGCTGCATGCACTCTCGGTTCGTAGGATTCTTTTAATGAAATTATTTTACCTTCATTAGCGATTGCTACGGAACAAACATCAACAGCTGTTTCAATATGGAGGATTATGGCCATTCAATTAGATAATGAAATACATTCTTGGCATTAAAAACACGAAAAACTATTTACTCTTATCCTTTTCAAACAATTCATCTCGCTTCACTACATTAACGGAAGAACCATTTTTTAACGTTTTTGAAATCGCATTGTAAGGGGCGGAGATCACCACTTCTCCAGCTTTCAATCCTTCTAAAATTTGTATCCACATATTATCTTGGATACCTGTTTTTACCATCCGTATTTTTGCCTTTCCATCGTCAATCACAAAAACACATTCTTGAACTGGAGCATCCTCTTTTTTCTTTGCTTCGGTCGAAGTAGAAGAGGCGGGATCTTTTTCATCCATTTCTTTTTTGGCAGTATCGCGTGTAGTCACTGCTTGAATAGGTAATGCGAGAATATTCACAACACGCTTCGTACGTATATCTACCGATGCAGACATTCCAGGTCGAAACGGACTAAAGCTTGCGGATTTACCTTCTAACATGTCTTTATATGAATCCCGTAAAATACGAATCTTCACAGTAAAATTTGTTACTTGATCGGTAATGGAAGCACTTGAAACATTTGCAGAATTTGCAACCTCTGTTACGACACCCATAAACTTTCTTCCAATATATGCATCGATATCAATCATTGCGGTATCATTCACACTTACCCTAACAATATCATTTTCACTTACATCAACACTTACCTCCATCTCATTCAAATTTGCAAGCCGCATGATCTCCGTTCCTTCCATCATATTCGTTCCTACAACACGTTCGCCTTTCTCTTTACTAAGAGAAGAAACAGTACCGTTTACAGCAGCATAGATGTTGGTCTTATTCAAATTTTCAACTGATTCTTTTAAACTTGCTTCAGCACTACGCACATTAAAATTAGAAGAAGCAATACTTTGTTTAGAAGCTTCTACTTCTGCTTTCGCAACTTCCCATGAAGACTTCACCGATTCAAAATCAGAGGCGGAAATTACTTTTTCATCAAACAATTTTTTACTGCGATTGTAATCTGATTCTGCTTTTGCCAATTGTGATTGTGACTGCACCAAACGTGATCGTGTATTTTCAAGATTTGCCTTAGCGCCATTAACTGTTGCACTGGATCTATCTAAATTAGAAGCATAAATTTCAGGATTAATTCTACATAACAAAGCGCCTTTTTTAACGACATCCCCTTCTTTCACATATAGGTCTACGATTTCTCCTGAAACATCAGCACTAATTTTCAACTCCACTTCAGGTTGCACTTTTCCATTTGCAGAAACTGTTTCTTCAATATCTCTTGTTACCACTTTGTCTGTACTCACTTTTATTGCATTCGCTTCACCAAAAAACCCAGCACTTTTTGCAATCACTAGAATTAAAATGAGAACTCCGGCTCCAATACCAACTTTTTTCCAGATAGAATTTTGCTTCGACATCGTAATGGTTAATTATTAAAATACATTTTTTCGCAATTAGAATGTGAGTGGATTTCCTGCGTAGAAATCTAATATTTTGAGCTTAAAAATATAATCATACTTCGCTTGTAGTAATTCTGTTTTGGCTTTGGTAAGATTATTTGTGGCAGTAAGGAATTCGAGGGAACTAGAAAGTCCGGCATTAAATCTTTTATCTGCATATAGATTGGCTTCTTCTAATGCTTCTTCGCTTTTTTGAGTAGCATAATATTTTTTCTGCGCAGATACTGCATCCGTATATGCTTGCTGAATACTTTTGAAAACTTGATTGCGTGTAATGTCAGCATTTAACTGTGCATTCAATACTGTAATCTTTGCTCTGTTGATAGAAGTGTGTGCAGACCATCCACTAAATATTGGAACATTTAAACTTAAGCCAAGTGATTTTGCAAGGTTATTTTTTAACTGATCATTGAATGGTGTTGGTTGTCCTAATAAATTTTGTGCTGCACTTGAATAGCCTGAAGAATAGGATCCATACATGGAAAGACGTGGATACAATCCACCTTTTGCAACACTTAATCCTTTCTCTGCTGAATTAACTTTTAGATCTACACTTTGAATTTCCGGAAGATGTGCAAGTGCTTTTTGATAAATACCTTCTGAAGATTGCGATAATATTTCGATCGAAGAAATATCCACTTTAGGCTCTTGTACTTGAAAATCTTTTGTGCTATCTAATTCAAGTAACTGAACGAGATTTAATGTTGCCGTGGTAAATTGATTTTCTGCTGTAATTTTATTCAATTCTTCTGTTGCTAATTGTGATTCCGCATCCAATAAATTACCTCGTGTCATATTACCAGCATCATACATAATTTTTGTACGATCTCTTTGCTTTCCAGATTCGACAACACGGTTATCGTAAATTTTTAATTGCTCCCTAGCAAACAATACTTGTAAATATTCCGAAACAACATTTAAAGAAATATCATTCTCTATTTTTTTCAAGTCAGATTGACTTGCCAAATAATCCAACTTACTTTGACGAAGTGTATTTTGCAATTCAAACCCATTAAACAAACTCGTATTACCGTTTAAAGAAAGATTTACTGAACGAATTTCTTCGTTCGTAAATTGGTATGTAAAAGGATCAACCGATCGTCCCCAGTTATAAGATGATCCTGCACTTCCACTTACTGTTGGTGCCAATGCTAATTTGTTATGCAAAACTTGATTGGCAACTTGATTTGTGTTTAAATAACTTTGCTTTACGTTTAAATTATGTTGTAAGGCATAGTCTACACACTCTTGTAAAGCCCATTCTTTTTGTCCGAAGACAGTTCCGTTTGTTAGCAATAAAGTTGCAGTACAAAGCAACATCACTAAACGGTTAATGGATGATGAAAATAGTTGAATCATAGCTATTCGGTGAGAAGGAACAAAGTTAGCAAAGCAAATTAATCCTCAAGTAAATTGTCGACAAAGCAGTAAAATAAACTGACGAAGTGAATGGCTAAGGGTATTCTACCAAATATATTTAAATTTTAATCCAAAAATATTTGTTCTTTTTAGCCGATTTCATTAATAATGCTCCATGTAATTGATGGAGCATTATTAATAGTATTTAAGCAAGATTAATTATAAACTTTAACCATAAACACGTATTCTTTTAACTTTTTAATTTGAGCTGAACGATCTAAATTTTTAAGATTTCTTTGTACAGGAATCTTGATTTTTGTTTCTTTCGTTCGTTGGATAAGATAATCCGTAATCCATTTTGATTTTACTGCAAACGAAGCACCTTCTGCATTGATATTGCGACCAGAAATAATACCTAAAAGATTTGCTTGATTATCGAACAATGGTCCTCCTGAGTTACCAGGATTTACAGGAATACTAATCTGGTAAGAGGCGGTGTCGCCTTCAAATCCGGTATTTGAACTTATAGACCCTTCCCCATAAACTAATTCTTCACGCGGATAACCTAACGTAAACACCTTCTCCCCGGGATCAGCTAAATTCTTTTTAAATGAGTAAGGCATTTCGCGGAATCCTTGAAAGTTTTCATCATCCACTTTTAAGATGGCTAAATCCAATGTTTGGTCGGTATAAACGGCCTCTACTTTCAGCTGTTCAAATTTTTCGTTACTGATAAAAACAGATTTCGCATCTTCAATAACATGGTAACTTGTTAAAATATATCCTTCTTGATTGAGTGCAAAACCAGTACCTGTAAAACTCTTGGATGGGATTAATTCTGCTTCTTTATTTTCGGAATTAATATCTTTAATAATTGCCTTTTGACTTCTTTTAATACTTTCTACTTCACGTCGCAGTTCTTGATACGTAGTAGTATTTTTATTCGGGCCAACACCAGCTAAATTATAAAAAAGTATTGTTGCACTTACAGCTACAAATGCAGCGATTGCGGCAACGGAGGCAACGCGATATCTCCTCCAAAGTAATCTAATTTTCGTTTCTTTTTTTCCAACGACTTTTAGTGGGGAGCTGTATCGGAATTCTTCTGTTTCAAATTCCTCTTGTATGGCACGAATTTTAACTTTTAATTCATTACGTTTTGCATAAACTTGAAAAGCATCAGTGACAATCCGATGTTCATTCACTGCGAGTTCTAACTCTGGATCACTTTCTCTCCACTGTTCAAAAATGCGCAACTCTTCGGGAGTAAGTTGACCCATGCAATATCGCTCTATGAGCTCATCAGTTTCGCTTTTGCTAGTCATTTCTGGGTTCTATTTCTTGCTGATACACTTCGAAAAACACTTTTTTGAGTCGTTTCAGACATTTATATTTTTGATTTTTTGCATTATCGGCATTTGTATAGCCGAATTTATCTGTGATCTCTTCCATGCTTTGATTTCTTAGATAAAAATCTTTGAGAATCGATTTACAAGGTTCGCCCAGAGACTCAAGGGCGGTGTGCATTGCATCGTATTGATCTTCCTTATCACCTACTTCTTCCCACGATAGATCAACATATTCATCTGAATCGGTTAATGGCGTTGTATAACGTTGTTTTCGTTGCAACTGTTTCAGCCATAATCTTCGGCTTACCGAGTAGAGAAACGTTTTAATCTGGCAATTCAGTTCAAAATCTTCTTCTTTTACCTTCTCGTAAAACACAATCAGCGTTTCCTGATAAATGTCTTTTGCCTCTTGCAGGCTACCCGTATTATTGGTAACCATGTTTATTATTGTATGATAATTCTGACGGTAGATCGTCTTCAGCGCTTTATCATCACCATTTCGCAGGGAGTTTAGCAATTCCTCTTCGCTAACTGCTTCAACCTGTTTCAAATGTTTAGTCATTAATACTTAATAGTTATAAAGGTAACCCTAGAAGACACTTTCAACACAGCAAATTCATGTAAAAGAGATGCAAATTTAACATTTCATCTCTGATATACAGTCACTTAGAAATTATTTTTATGAAATCGAAACAAAACGGGTTACCTATCAGTCACTTCTGTATTAAGGTGTAAGTTTTAAAACCTAAAAATCACCCAACAAAATGAAAAAATTCTATTCTATCCTTGCAGTTGCTGCTGTTGTAGTTACTCTTACATCTTGCGGATCAAAAACTGCTGAAACTAATGCTGATAGCACTGCTACTGTAGCTACTGAAGCTCCTGCAACAATGGACACAGCTGCTAAAATGGTTGACTCTGCTGCTGTTATGGCTGACTCTGCTGCTGCTAAAATGAAGTAATCAGCATTAAATTTATAAAAAAACCTCCGTATAATTTTATACGGAGGTTTTTTTGTGCCTAATAAACCGACAAACTAGACCGTCCAATATTATTTTTTGTTTTAATAATTAATTGATAAATACTAGTTGGTAATAAAGGCAATTGCAAATTAACTCGACCATTATTTAATTTATCTTCTTTTGTAAATACTGTTTGTCCATTCGTATTAACTATTGAAACATTTACGGTTTCATCTTTCCAAGTTAACGGACACATTACGGTGCAATGATCTTTTACAGGATTTGGGAATACACTAAGTTTTTTGGGCTGTTCAATTTCGGTGAGACCTACTGTTGTACGATACTCTGCAATGTTATCAAAGGGTTGGCCGTTTATTGAGGTAAAAAAACCGCCTATGTACATCGAGTTATCTAATGGTGTTATTGCTCTTACTACAGCTCCGTTATTTATTGATGCTAATGAAATCCAATTGGAGCCATCCCATTTTGCGAATCCAGAATAAACAGTTCCAATATAAAAATAACCACCAATATATAGCTCCCCATTTAAGATTGCAAAAGAGTATACAACACCATCCACGCCAGGTATTGGTATCCATTGAGTGCCATCCCAAGCAGCAACACTATTGCCAGGATTACCTGCGGCTGTTGTAAAATAACCCCCAACAAATAACAATCCATTAAATTCAATCATATCAGTAACGTAAGAAACTGCTCCTGACCATGGCGTACCTAATGCATTCCATCCTACACCATCAAATCGAGTAATGTCGAAAATATTATTAGCATAATCATCTATATTTCCACCAACATATAAATCGTTTTTGTATTTTATTATCGCATCTCCTGCATTGCTATTATTAGTTGAAGTAGGAGGATACCCAAACCAATTTCCGTTATAATATCCCACTACAATTCCTGTAGCATTTACATTTCCTCCAATTGATACTAAGTTACCTGCAATTAATAATGAATCACCAAATTTAATTGCGTCATAAGTGTAGTTGCCATAAGCAACATTTATATTTTCACCTTCAGGAGGGCTTATCCATTTTGATCCATCAGTTGTCATGTATGAATGTACTATTGTATCTCCAGAAGTGTCAATAAGAGCTGATATTCCTAACCAATATATTAAGCTATCAATTCGCTTTATTCTACTACAACCGCCACCACCTTGTAGCATTCCTGAATCATGTATAGTGTCAACCAATTGTGTTTGAAAATCATAATATGCAAAACCTGGCACAACTATTCCGTTTATGGAATCAAGTGTTGATGCTCCTAAATATAGTTTGTTTGTTGTTGAATCAGCATACATTGCTTCAAAATCATAAGGTGTTTGTATTGGAAGAGTATAAAATTGAGCATACGATTTTGAAGTAACTAAACCGAGAATAATCCCTAGGATTATTCTCGGTAGTAATTTAATACGCATATTACTTAACAATAAATTTATTTTCAGATGATGAGCCATCCG
>JANXSD010000071.1 GCA_025352785.1 Bacteroidota bacterium | reverse complement strand
CGCACAGCCCTAACAACAGATGCAGCATGATAAATCATTTGATCAAGCGTAATGGGTAACGTTGTTTCATGACCGGCCATCACATTACTTGCCGAATCACCAACAAGAATAACGTCCATTCCTGCTTCATCAATAATTTTCGCAAGACTAAAATCATACGCTGTGAGCATTGAAATTTTTTCCCCTTTGCGTTTCATCTCCTGCAATGTATGGGTAGTTATAATTCTAGTTTCTGATTGCGATGACATCTTACTATGTAGATTAAATTGTTATTATAATAATAGTACTAATTTCCTGATGGTAATGAAAAATCCTTCTTGTTGTTATTTGTCTTCTTTAACGAATCAGATTGATTTGTATTGGAGGTTGGGTTTGCATTTGCTGATTTCGTTTTAGTGACTTTTGACAAACTCTGATTTAATGAATCTCTCAAAGCCTGATTTGCTTTTTGCAATTCCTCATTTTTAAGTTTTTCCGCTTTGAGATTTTTCGATAAGTTTATAACGAGATCACCACCATCATTTCCTCTCACCATCTCTTTGTAAGGTAATAACTCTATATTAACTTTCACCAATGAATCAAATGAAACTTGTGACGATTTCAATTTTGATTGCAAAATTTTCATAGACTTGTCATTAGCTAATTTCAGTGCTTCATTTTCTTTCTCAGCACCCTTCAAGCCTTGAATTATTTGCTTTTGATCTTCTGATTCTTCGGTCAATTTATTGATTTGAGTTTTTAAAGTGATGATAGATTCTGCTAATGCCATCACATCATTTTCAGGGGAAAGAATATCTGATTTCTTGGTATCAGAAGATTCATTCTCTTGTCCCTTTTGATTTGTAAATAAATATAGAAAATCAACTTTCCCTTTACTGCCAGGTCCAATGATATATCCAATCTCACCAACTTTATATGCTATTTCTGTAAAGGAAAGTAAAAGAGAATTGTTAAGATAAATATCGTAATTTTTATCCGATGTTCTTACTTCAATTAAGTTTGGGAAATTTAATCCCTTCACTAATGTAGATTTTACCCAACCACCATCCTTTTGATTTCCTGTTAAATAATGATAGGCATTAGCAGCTATTTGTCGTAATCGAAATTGTTGACTTTTATTTATCTCAAAAATAAATCCGCCTTGCCCACCAGGTTGTGCCATAAATATAATCCCAATACCTCCATCATCATTAGTTGATTTCTCTAATTTTAATGACGTGACAAAACGGTATGAAGTTAGATTACAATTAAAATTTCCAATTGAAGCATAAGGAGAAATGGATGCTTTACGATTTAAAATATATTCGCCATCTTGAACAAGAAGTAAGTTCTCATTATTTGAAACTGTAGTCCAATAAGTACCTGAGCTATCAAAATTTTCACTTAGATAAAGCTTGTCGAATTTTTCTGTTACAAGAGGTTTGAAAGTAGTGCTCTGTTGCCCGAAACAAGAAATTGTAATACATAAATTATAAAATAGGAGGAAGGCAGATTTTTTCATTTTACTCTTTAAAGATTAATAGTGAATAATGAAATCATTAATCTTTTTTGCAAGAGCTTTACTTACTTGTAATTGTGGAAGTCGAACATAATCATCACAAATTTCTAGTTGTTTTAAAACAGATTTTATTCCTGATGGATTACCTTCAGCAAACAGTAATGGTATTAACGGCAATAAATCATAATGCAACTTTTTTGCCTTCGAGAAATTTAATTGTAATGCTTGACGAATCATTTCCGAAAAATTTTGTGGATACGCATTTGCTACGACAGAAATAGCACCTACTGCACCACAAGAAATTAATGGTAATGTTAATGCATCATCGCCCGATATTACTAAGAAATCATCTGGCTTTTCTTTTAGGATAAACATGGCTTGTTCAACATTTCCACTTGCCTCTTTAATTGCAATTACATTTTTACATTCCTCTGCAATTGTAAGTGTGGTCTCTGCAAGCATGTTCGATCCCGTACGTGATGGAACGTTATAAAGAATTACTGGAATAGGTGATGCTTTCGAGATTGCTTTGTAATGTTGAATTATTCCTAGTTGTGTGGGCTTGCTATAATAAGGAGAAACTGATAAAATCGCATCTACATTTTTAAGATCATAATCATCGAATGCGCGAATAATTTCATTGGTATTATTGCCTCCTAATCCCATTACAACAGGAACTTTTTTATTGGAAACTTCAATAGCACAATTTAAAACTGCTTTACGTTCCTCTCTACTTAATGTTGAACTTTCTCCAGTTGTTCCCAGAGGAACTAGATATTCACACTTCCCTTTTAATACATGCTTAATAAGCCTTGTATATGCTTTAAAATCGATGCTTCCATCTTTTTGAAAAGGTGTGACTAGCGCAACACCAGTACCGTGCAACTTCTTAAGAAGCTGGTTCATATTTAAAGGACTTTAAGTAATGATTAACATGTTCAATAAATTGTGGTAATGCTAAATTTTCACGCGTGCTAATCATGAAATCATAAAATGATGTTGATCCTTTCTCGTATTTGCCAATTTTAAATCTCGCCTTCGACATCGCAACAATATATTTGAAAGGAATACTATTTCCTGTATGTAAATCAATAAGAATATCGAACTCACGATTTACGAAATTTTTAACAATAGGATTACTCGGCTTATAATACCAATTAAGCGTTTTTCGTGTAAAAAAATCCAACCCTAATTTCGAAAATCGCATAGGGGGCAATTCATCTTGATCATAATATCCTAAAGCAAGTACATCTTTTTGATGTAGCTCACGAATTTCTTTCACGTAACGTTTCACCAGTTCGAAATATTTTTCATTACTGGAATCATATAATATACCTATCGATTTGGCTTTTTCAAAAGGAATAAGATGCTGCTTTGCCTTATGATTTTTAAATTCACGATGGAATAGGTAATCGGCAATTTTGTGTCGGAGGGTTTTCTTCATATCCCTGATAGTTCAGACCGTAAAAGTACCGAAAAATGAACTAAGATATCAACTCAAGAAATTCATTCTCAGAAATCACTTTTACACCCATTTCAGATGCCTTTTCAGTCTTGCTAGGACCAGCGTCTGAACCCACAAGTAAATAGTTCGTTTTTTTTGAAACAGAGCTACCATTTTTACCACCATGTTGCTCTATCATTTGCTTGAGTTCTTCACGGCTATATTGCTCGAAACTACCCGTAACAACTATCGTTTGACCTTTCAATTTATCACTAAGTTTAGCATTCGCGGAATCTTCACTTATTGAAAAGTGTAATCCAGCTTCTTTTAAACGGTTAATTAGGAGTAATTTATCTGGATTGTCGAAAAATTGACGAACGCTCCAAGCTATCTTTTCTCCAATCTCTGGAGCTTCAATAAGTTGTTCGGAAGTTGCTTTTATAATCGAATCAATAGAACCAAAATGTCGAGCTAATTTCTTCGCAACTGTATCACCCACATAACGAATTCCGATAGCGAAAAGTACTCTTTCAAATGGTATTTCCTTTGATTTCTCGATGCCATCTAGGATATTGACCGCGGATTTTTCCCCCATCCTCTCTAGATTTAATATCTGTTCTTTCCGGATTGAATAAATGTCGGCAATAGTATGAATGATATTTTCACGGTAAAGCAATTCAATAGTTTCGATACCTAAACCATCAATATTCATTGCTTTTCTATTGGTGAAATGCTCCATTTTTCCTTTAATTTGTGGCGGACAAGCATCTTCATTCGGACAATAATGCTGCGCTTCTCCATCAACACGTTGTAACTTACTACCACATTCTGGACAAACTTCAGGAAAGACAACCACTGCTGCATCTGATTTTCTTTTGCTAAAATCAACTCCCGTAATCTTCGGAATTATCTCACCACCTTTCTCCACAAAAACAGTGTCTTCGAGGTGCAAATCTAATTTTTCAATTTGATCTGCATTGTGCAATGAAGCGCGACGAACAGTAGTGCCCGCAAGCAAAACAGGTTTAAGATTTGCAACAGGTGTGATGGCACCAGTTCTCCCAACCTGATAAACTACTGATAGTAATTTTGTAGAAGAAGACTCAGCTTTAAATTTATACGAAATTGCCCATCGAGGTGATTTTGCCGTAAATCCCAATTCTTCTTGCTGACGATATGAATTAACTTTTATTACAACACCATCAATATCGAAAGGTAAATCATCACGATGCTTATCCCAATAATGAATGTAATTCATCACCTCCTCCAAATTATTACAAAGCTTGCGATGTTCCGAAATTTTGAAACCCCAATTTGATGCTGCATTCAATGCATCACTATGAGTTGTTGCTTTTAAATCATCGGTATAGAGTGCATAGAAAAAACAGTCCAATTTTCGTTTTGCAACTTCACTACTATCTTGCATTTTTAAAGAACCTGCTGCTGAATTTCTTGGATTTGCAAAAGGTGATTCACCAATTTCTATTCGATCCGCATTTATTTTTTCGAAGATAGCATGGGTGAGAATTATTTCACCACGCATCTCAAATTCATTCGGAAAATTATTTTTATTTAATTTTAATGGTATAGATCGAATTGTTTTAACGTTTGTGGTTACATCATCACCTTGAACACCATCACCACGTGTTACTGCCTGGCGCAAAACACCATTTATATAACTAATTCCAATGGCAACACCATCAAATTTCAACTCACAAACATAATGAACTTCTTCTCCAGGAATTAACTTGCGCACTCGTGAATCAAATTCTGCTAACTCTTCTTCCGAATAGGTATTCCCCAATGAAAGCATAGGATATTTATGCTTTACAGTAGTGAATTCTTTTGTGATTTGTCCACCTATTCGTTGGCTCGGAGAATTATCATTTACTAATTCTGGAAATAGTATTTCAAGATGTATGAGTTCATTAAGCAATTGATCGAAATCGAAATCACTGATTTGTGGATCAGCTAATACATAGTATCGGTAATTATGATGCTCAATTTCTTTACATAAATATTCTATTCTTTCGGATGCAGTTTCTTTATTCATTTTCTTGATCTCGAAAAATAAATAACATTAATTAACACGTGTAAATTTATAAGTTCCTGGAGGGGTAACAATCAATGGAACTTTTTCTACTGTGATGGAACTTGTATCTAATCCAAAAGCTTTTTCTTCTGATAAGCTCATTTTTTTCATATAGAAATAGATATTTAAAATAAATCGAGTATATAAATTCAACGTGTTTTCGTACGAAAGAAATTTCTCCATCACCACGAATCTAAAATCACCGATAAGATGTTGACGATTCAAGGAAGCATACCGACTTGTGATATCTACTTCTTTATTTTTCACTAACTCTTCAACAACTTGACGAAACATTAAGTTAATTCGAGGCTCCACACGAAATCCTAAACGAAAACGAATATGAATTACTTTATCATCAACCAACTCACGAACACGATACTCCATAGTGTAAGGCTCATCTAAAACATCAACGTGTACCATCCAATATACATCTGCTCTTTTGGGTTGCTTTTGCAGGATAGAATAAATAATTTTACTCTCCACTTCATCATCACTACTTGCACCAGTTAAGTAAACTAAATGTGTAGAATATTTTGGGATGGTTTCATCTTTACTTACATCAGTTAATATTTCATAATACTTTTTCAGCTTCACAAATTCAACGAGTGCTGCACGAATTTTCCTCGCTTCATTCCAAACCCACATGATACCAAAAATCGTAAATGCAATGAATACCGTTACATATCCACCATGTGTAAACTTGCTAAGATTTGCAATGAGAAATGCAATTTCAATAACCATGAAAACTGCAAAAATTAAATAGATAAGTGGACGTGGATATTTTTTCAAGAAAAGATAATACGTCAACAATGTTGTTGTCATCAGCATGGTAAGAACAATTGCTAACCCGTAGGCCGCTTCCATATTGGATGATTCACGAAAATATAAAACGATTCCGATGGTGCCTAAACATAATAACCAATTGATCCCTGGAATATATAATTGTCCTCGTAAATCTGTTGGATATTCAATTCTGCCTTTCGGTAAAAAATTCAACCTCATTCCCTCGTTGATCAATGTAAATGTGCCGCTTATTAATGCCTGACTCGCAACAACTGCTGCACATGTGGCAATGATAATTCCTGTAAGCAAAAACCAAGGTGGCATCAGCGCATAGAATGGTTTTATATCGCCTAAAAATTTTCCAGAGTGATTCAACAACCAAGCACCTTGTCCGAAATAGTTTGCAAGTAATGCAGTTTTAACAAAGATCCATGATACACGAATGTTTTTTCTTCCGCAATGTCCAAGATCCGAATACAATGCTTCAGCACCCGTAGTACAAAGAAATACTGCACCTAATATCCAAAATCCTTGTGGGTATTCTGTTAATAATCTCCAACCAAACATTGGATTGATAGCTTTAAAAACAATTGGATTTTGAAAGATTGCAGCTAGTCCTAAAACGAGTAACATACTAAACCAAACCATCATGACAGGACCAAAAAATTTTCCAATAAATTTTGTTCCAAATTGCTGAATAAAAAATATGCCGAATAGAATTCCGATTACATACGGCAATACATTTAAATCTGGATTGATAACTTTCAATCCCTCAATTGCTGAAGCAACAGAAATGGGTGGAGTAATAATTCCATCAGCTAATAACGATGCACCGCCAATCATTGCAGGAATTGCCAGCCACTTAATATTCATCTTGCGTACTAACGCATACAGCGAAAATATTCCACCTTCACCTTTATTATCTGCACGTAAGGTTAAGATAATATATTTGAAAGTTGTCTGTAAGGTGAGTGTCCAGAATATGCAGGAAATCCCTCCGAGAACAAGTCCTTCATCAATCACTCTGTGACCAATAACAGCCCCCATTACATATAGAGGTGACGTACCGATATCACCGAATATGATACCGAGTGTTACAAGCAGACCCGCTGCTGATATTTTACTGTGATTGATTTGTCCGCTAGCCATTGGCGGTTAAGTTTTCCCCCACTCCCCAAAAAAGTAAATGATAGTTGATAGTACTAATTTTATTTGCTGTTAAGCAGTTTCTTTTTTCTTCGTCACCTTCTTAACAATTTTTGAAGAATTATTTTTCCATGCTTCTTCAACAGTAGTTTCAAAATCTGCTAAAGCATTCATGTAATAAATGTATGCATCGTAAGGAGAGTCATAAGGACTAAAATATTTATGTACATCACCATCACTCCAAAACTTCGTACACATGTAATAAAAATGATCACTCGTTTGCAATTTCCCCCAAACGTCAATTAAATCTTTATCACCAGTTTCTTTAACTTTTTCTTCGAGTGCAAAAATTCTTTTTGCTGCTTCCTTTTCCATTGGATTACTGAGCCACGCACTTAAGTCACGCTCTGCATCTGCCCAGCTAATAAATTCGGGAGCATCATAAATATCTCTTACTTTATACGTTTCTGCTGCTTCAGAAAGTGTTTTGAAATCGAAGTCGGGATGTTTTAAAATTTCGGCTGGAAGATGATCTAGAAAATCAAAAATTCCTGTTTCTTCCCATTGATGTTCTCCAAAAGTTTCGTAATCCATAAAGAGATTTACGACTTCGCCATTTCCTGCAACCTTGTGAACCCACTTAGCAAATGTATCTGCCTGCAAAGGCCATTCACTCCAATTACGATCACTAAAACGGAACGCCACATCATCTGATAAACTATAATTTTTAAGGAAAGCTTTTATCTTTAAAGTACCAGCAGGTTGAAAAAGGGAATTAGGAGTACGCGTGCCTAAAAGACGATCGACACCTTCGCAAAGAATTCCTTTAAAGCCCATCTTCTCAACATAAGAAGCGAGTTCATTGTTATATATCAACTCGGTATTTCTAAATATTTTTGGCGTTTGACCGAAGTACTCTATAATTTTTTCTTTATGCTTTTCTACTTGGCGCTTAAATTCATCTTTCGAATAAATAAAGCTTAATGAATGATAATAGGTTTCACTTAAAAATTCCACACAACCTGTTTTAGAGAGGTCGATAAATGATTGCAAAACATCAGGACGATGGTTCTCGAATTGCTCTAGAGCAGTGCCGCTGATAGAGTAGGAGATGCGGAATTTCCCTTTGTGACGATTAATGAGATCAAGCATTTTTCGATTTGTTTTGAGATAACATTTCTCAGAAACTTTATCGAGGATATAACGATTTTTTTCATCGTCTTCGTAAAAATGATCCTTACCAATATCGAAGAACGAATATCTTTTCAACCTAAAAGGCTGATGAACCTGGAAGTAGAAACATACTGATGGCATATCGAGAGGAATTATTACTTAATACGAAGATAATACTGATCTATTGGAAATGCTTATGGAATTCATGTTTTCAGAAGTACTTTTCAACATGTACTTTTACTTAAATTATACGATTTCTTCTTCAGGTATAAGACCATATTTTTTGTATCCTTCAATAACTTTCACCGCTGAATTATCCCAAGAAATATTTTCTAAATCCTTATAAGCATCTTGCTTAACTTGTTCTTTTAATACATCATCATGTAATAACCGAATGATATATCCTGCAGCACGATCAACATCCCAATAATCAAATTTGAGTGATCCATTTAATACTTCTGCTACACCCGATTGTTTACTGATAACGGTAGGAATTCCAAATTGAACAGCTTCTACCGCCGACAATCCAAAGGGTTCCGATACCGAAGGCATCACATACACATCAGCAATAGAAAGCAACTGACGCACCTTATCAAGATTCAAGAAACCTGTTAAATGAAAACGATGAGCAATTCCTCTTTCTGCGGCTCTCTCGAGTAATGGATTAAAATACTCTCCAGTTCCAGCCATCACAAAACGAACATTCTGATCTTTAGCCAATACTTGTTCTGCTATGTCAACGAAATATTCAGGTCCTTTCTGACGCGTTAATCGTCCTACAAAAAGCACCATCTTCTCTTTAAACATTTTCTCACCATCAAAAGGAACAACAGGACGAATACCATTGTGAACAGTACTTATTTTACTCCAGGGAATATTGTAATAATCGTGAATTACATGTCCTGTGAAATTACTAACAGGCATCAAAACATCGGCAGCTTCCATTCCCTTTTTTTCGATCTGGTATACCCATCCTTTACTGTGCGGACCACCACGATCAACCTCTAAGGAATGAATATGCATTGCCAAAGGTTTTCCCGTTTGCGCCTTGATTTCCATTCCGGCAATCATCGTCATCCAATCATGCGCATGAATAATATCGAAATCGAGCGAATGAGCGAGTTTCGCCGCTAACTTTCCAAAAACGGTCACCTTCTCAATTACATCCCCACCATACAAATCATCGATATGAAAAATCTCCACTGTTTCATCGCCTACTTTTATCTTTTTTAGATACTGACTTTCAACATTGAGAGGTGGACCGCCTAATGTATTCCCGTTATAGTACGGATTGAGGTGCGTATTGATAAAATGAACCTGTTTTACCTTCTTATAAGAATCAGCATGGCCAATATTGCGAAGCGTTTTTGCGTCGATGGTATTTAGTCCAATGAGATTTAGATTTTTCACTACGAAATCAGGATTAGACTTCGGAATGATCATCGTTACATTGGCAATCTTCGATAATGCGATACACAAATCGTGACATGCTACGCCTAATCCGCCATTG
>JANXSD010000087.1 GCA_025352785.1 Bacteroidota bacterium | reverse complement strand
TCTCTTACTGTTAATGTCTTCGCTCGTCCTGGGACTTCGCTACAAGAATCAAATAGTATAGGTCAGATCGCAGAAAAGCAGATGCTAAAAGTTCCGGAGGTAAAATATACTGCAAGAAGAACTGGGAGAGCGGAGTTAGATGAACATGCAGAAGGAGTACATGCAAATGAAATTGAAGTAGAATTAGATTACTCCAAATCAAAAAGAGAGAAAAACGAGGTATTGAATGATATACGTGCAAAATTAGCTCCTCTTAAAGGAGTAAATGTAATTATCGGCCAACCCATTTCACATCGTCTTGAACATTTACTTTCAGGAGTTAAAGCTCAAGTTGCGATTACTATTTTTGGAGAAGAGTTAACCGGGTTAAGGAATTATTCCAATCAAATAAAAACTTCCATTCAAAACATTCCAGGTGTAGTTGACCTATCTATAGAACAACAAGTATTAATTCCACAACTCAATATTAAAGTGGATGATACTAAAATATTAAAATATGGATTACAAAAAGGGAATGTAATAAAAGAATTACAAGCATTATTTCAAGGAGATGCTATCTCACAAATAATAGATGGAGCCAAAAGATTTGACCTTGTTGTAAAGCTACCTGATGATGCACGAAAAGATTTATCGACAATTGAAAATACATTAATAAGTTTACCAAATGGCGAAATGATTCCTATAAAAGAGATCGCAACAATAAGTGAGGAACCTGGACCTAATACGATCATCCATGAAAATGCTCAACGTAAAATTACCGTTTCCTTTAACACTTCAGGACGTGATTTAAGTAGTGTAGTAAAAGATGTACAGGCTAAAATCACGAAAGATGTAAAACTCCCCACTGGCTATTTTATTGTTTATGGAGGCCAGTATGAAAGTCAGCAGGCTGCATCAAAATCAATAATCCTACTTACTATTATTGCTTTTCTAGGTATTTTTTTAGTACTATTTTCACACTTTCGTTCTGGTCCAATAGCATTACAAATTATGATGAATATTCCGCTTGCTTTAATTGGAAGTATCATAGCCATTCAAATTACTGGCGGAGTTATGTCAATTGCTACAATGGTTGGATTCGTGACACTTACGGGTATAGCATCCAGGAATGGAATTATGCGTATCTCGCATTATATTCACTTAGTAGAGCATGAAGGTGAAACATTCAACAATCAACTTATTATTAGAGGTTCACTGGAGCGTTTGGTACCTGTTATGATGACTGCTTTAGTGGCTGCTCTAGCATTAGTGCCACTACTCACCAATAAAGATGCTGCGGGAAAAGAAATTTTATTTCCTGTAGCCGCAGTAATTGTAGGGGGACTTATGAGTTCTACTTTACTCGATATGATAGTTAGTCCGGTGGTTTTTTCCTTGTATGGAGAAAAGGCACTTAAGAATTATTTTAAGAGTAAATCTGATAATCCATTAAAACAAGTTTCCTGAAATACAGAAATGTATATTCATAAATTAAGTTAAAGCCATTTATTATCTATAAATTCGTAAACAATCTCTAATATATTTGCAGAAGATAGATAGAGAGTTTGAAATTCAACAATTTAATTATTTGTTTTATGAAAAATTAAAATATATCCAATTATGATTGATAATAGCACTAAAAACAACAAAAAACCTCTTCAATCGATTGATAAGAGAGCGAATTTATCAAAAAAAGAATTTATAAATGAATATGTCATTCCCGGAATACCGGTAGTGGTAATGGATGCTGCAAAAAATTGGAATGCCATGGGCAAATTTACTCCTGCCTTTTTTAAATCAAACTACGGAAAATTAATAAAAAATGTAGACGGGGTTGATTATACGATAAGTGAATTTATTGATTTGATGTTAAAGTCATCACCAGAAAATCCTGCACCCTACCCCTTCAATCTAAATGTGGAAACCTATTTCCCCGAACTGATGAAAGACATCATGCCTCATTTAATTTACGGGAAATCGGATCGAATAAGCCATCCATTATTGCCAAAATTTATGCTTAAAGGAACTGAATCTTATGAATTATTCTTTGGTGGAAATGGCTCCTTCTTTCCTACACTTCACATAGACGCACTTTATTTGCATACTCAAATCACACAAGTTTATGGTAGCAAAGAATTTATTTTATATGCATTTGAACAAAGTGAATTCATGTATCCGAGATCAGATAACAATAAATTATCGGCAGTAAATATCTTTAATCCTGACTATGAAAAACATCCTCTTTTTAAGAATGCTAAACCACTTAAAGTAACGGTTAATGAGGGTGAAACAATTTTTTTCCCAACTGGCTATTGGCATGCTACTCAAATCCATGAGCCCTGTATTTCTATGGGAAGGATTCAATTGAATGCTTCAAACTGGAATGACTTTGTTTCCGACAACCATAAATTATGGAAAAAATACAATCCACAGGTAGCACCATTGATGAATGCTTATGCTAAAATGTTAGGTGGGTTCATGAATTTACAAGAAAAATTTATGTGATACAATCTTTTGCTATCGTACTATTCATAACAATTATTTTATAAAACCGATATTCCATTTATGCAATTTGTTAAAACAATTTTAAAGAAAATTCTTAAAATTGACTCGCAATCTAATGTAAGTCCTATTAAAAGTGTAGTACATATTGGTTCGAAAAATCATGGTTATTTTTTACCTGAAAACTTCCTAAACAAATCATCTATTTGTTATTGTGTTGGTGCTGGAGAAGATATTTCTTTCGACACAGAACTAGTTGTTACTTATGAATGCAATGTTATTATATTAGATCCTGCTCCTGAAGGGATTCAACATTTTAATTTATTGAATGAAAAAATTAACAATGATGAACCATTGTCAATTGGACATGAAAAATCTTTATTCAATTATAGGATAGATAAAGAGCAACTATCGAAAATTAAATATATTGAAGAAGGTGTTTGGGATACTAAAACCTTAATTAAATTTTATGAACCCACTATTGAGAACTATGCTTCGCATTCGATAAAACTATTCCAAGAGTCCGGAAAATTTATTGAAGTTCCTGTTGATCGATTATCCAGTATTATGAAATCCCTCGGCCATCAAACAATTGACCTATTAAAACTAGAAATTGAAGGGGCGGAGTATACTGTAATTGAAACAATAGTGGAAGATCATCTTGATATTAAGGCAATTTTAGTGGAGTATGACGAAGTATTTCATTCGAAAGGTTTTCCTTATTTGTTTAGAATAAAAAAATCAACCGACTTACTTCTAAAAAATGGTTATAAATTAGTGAACTCTACTGATCATTTTAAACGACTTTTTATAAAATCTGAACTTTACAATTATTACAAGTAGTTTTTAAATCGTTAAGATTTTATTTATAAAAAAACTATTCCATTAATACATCTATCCAGCCCAACCATCACGATCCAAGCTTCTATAGTGAATAGCTTCTGCCAAATGTTCTGTTTTAATATCCACAGAATTTACCAGATCGGCAATGGTACGTGAAACTTTTAGGATACGATCATACGCTCTTGCAGATAATCCTAATCGATCCATCGCAGTCTTTAGAAGTTGAGAACTTTCTTCTGATAATTTACAATATACATGCAACATACGTGTAGTCATTTGCGCATTGCAAAATATTTCAGGATGCTCAATAAATCGTTGTTCTTGAATTGCACGTGCAAGTATTACGCGCTCACGAATGGAAGCACTCTTTTCGGATTTTCTTTCTTTCGACAATTCACTAAACGGAACTGGTACCACTTCAACGTGCAAATCAATACGATCTAATAACGGTCCAGAAATTTTATTGAGATATTTTTGTACCACACCCGGCACACACACACAATCCTTATCGGGATGATTATAATATCCGCAAGGGCAAGGATTCATGCTCGCTACCAACATAAAACTTGCAGGGTATTCAATCGAGAATCTTGCTCTTGATATGGTTACCTTTCGATCTTCTAACGGTTGACGCATCACCTCCAAAACAGTACGTTTAAATTCTGGCAATTCATCCAAAAACAAAACACCATTATGTGCTAATGAAATTTCTCCAGGTTGAGGAATTCCTCCACCGCCAACTAATGCGACATCAGAAATGGTATGATGTGGCGAACGAAATGGTCGGATAGTAATTAATCCATGATCACGATTTATTTTTCCAGCAACGGAATGAATCTTAGTCGTTGCTAATGCTTCTTCGATAGTAAGAGGTGGAAGAATCGTAGGCAATCTTTTCGCAAGCATTGTTTTTCCAGCGCCAGGTGGACCAATCAATATTACATTATGTCCACCCGATGCAGCAATCTCTAATGATCGCTTTATATTTTCTTGACCTTTCACATCGGAGAAATCAAATTCACCTTCTGTTTGAGAAATAGCAAATGCTTCACGAAGATCGACAACCGTTATTTCTACTTTTTTCTTACCATCAAAAAAATCAACAACTTCTTGTAAGTTCACCATACCATACACTTCCAGCCCATCCACAACAGCGGCCTCTTTTGCATTCGCTTTTGGAAGCACGAAACCTTTAAAGCCATCTGCTTTAGCTTGAATTGCGATTGGCAGTGCGCCTTTTATAGGATGCAATGTACCATCGAGTGACAATTCTCCCATGATGAGATACTCGCTAAAATCTTTGCACTTAAGCTGATCCGATGCGCCAAGAATACAGATTGCGATAGGCAGATCATAAGCGGAACCCTCCTTGCGGATATCGGCAGGAGCGAGATTAATCACCATACGTCTACCTGGCCAACGAAAATTATTCACTTTAATCGCTGCTTCTACACGCTGTTGACTTTCCTTCACGGCATTATCTGGCAAGCCCGACATCATTGTCATTACCTTGCCTTTACCTGAATGTACTTCGATGGTTACTGTGGTTGCATCAACTCCTATCACGGCACTGCCGTAGGCTTTCATTAGCATCTTCAAAATTTTTAGCGGGAGTCGGAAAAACTACCCATGGTGAATTGCAAAAGTATGAAATTTTTATATTCTAAAATTTTAATCGCTAATCCCACTAGCTTTGATAATTTCGCAAAGTGAATTGGCAACAAGAAAATATTATTTTATCAGAACTGCAATTGATTCAGCTATCGACGATGGTTGCATCTTTAACAGAAGAATATAGTCGCTTTTGTTTGTTAGATAGTCATGCTTATCCTAAAAATTTACATACGAATGGAAATGATTGCTATCGCTTATTAGCAGGATTTGGGAAACAAAAAGAAATTATTGTTGAAGAAAATCCTTTAGTTGAACTACAAACCTTTCTCGATAAACATAATAGCAATTGGTATTTCGGTCATTTGAATTATGATTTAAAAAACGTTATCGAATCGCGACTAAGATCAACTCTTGAAGATCCGATTGGTTTTCCGATGCTAAGCTTTTTTATTCCAGAAATTGTTATTGCGGTTAAGGAAAATATTCTTACACTTTGGTTTACTGAAAAATCAGCATCCAAATTAGTTCACCTGAAATTACATTTTGATATCTACAAATTCGATATTCGTATTTTAAATATTAAATATAATAGACGGGTAGATTTTATTTTTCCTGATAAGGAAAAATATATTGCAACTGTTGAGCAAATAAAACATCATTTGCATCGTGGTGATATTTATGAATTGAATTATTGTGTTCCAATTATTGCCAAAAATACGTCTATTGATCCCCTAGAGATATGGGAAGGATTATCAGAAAATTCGCCTGCTCCACTCTCGTGTTTTTACCGCTTTAAGGATCGTTGGTTATTAAGCGCTAGTCCAGAACGATTTATTCGTAAGGAAGGCAATAAAATAATTAGTCAACCAATTAAAGGTACAGCACGACGATCATCAGATATATTCACTGACGAAAAATTAAAAGAAGAATTAATGCACAGCGAAAAAGAACGTGCAGAAAATGTGATGATTGTTGATCTTGTTCGCAATGATTTAAGTCGTATAGCAAAACGAGGAACAGTAACCGTTGAAGAATTATTTGGCCTCTATGAATTCCCGCAAGTGTATCAATTGATTTCTACCATCTCGGCAGAAATAAAAGACAACATTTTTTTTACAGATATTTTGAAATCATTATTTCCTATGGGATCCATGACAGGCGCTCCAAAAATTTCCGCGATGCAACTGATTGAACAATTTGAGTCGTTTAAACGTGGGTTGTTTTCTGGCGCAGTTGGATATATTAGTCCAGAAAATAATTTTGATTTTAATGTAATTATACGCAGTATACACTACAATAAAAAAACAAAAACAGTAATGATATCCGCTGGAAGTGCGATAACAGACAAAAGTAATGCGGAAAGTGAATATGAGGAATGTTTGTTGAAAGCGAAAGCGCTTTTGGAAAGAATTCAAAATTCAGAATTCAGAATTCAGAATTTATAAAAAAAAGATGTCGTTAGTTAAAAAAGTACAGCAGCATATACATCATCATCGATTGTTCAAACAAGAGGATCGGCTGTTGTTGGCTGTTAGTGGCGGATTAGATTCTATATTGTTGCTAGAAATTTTGCATCAACTTGGGTATAACATTACAGTAGCGCATTGCAATTTTAATTTGAGAGGTATTGAATCCGATATGGATGCTACATTCGTAGTAGAATATTGTGATAATTTAAAAGTTCCTGTTTATCAACATACTTTTCAAACTGACAAATATGCGATTGAAAATAAAATTTCAATTCAGATGGCTGCACGTGATTTACGTTACCAATGGTTCGAAAAACTATGTGTAACACATGGCTATTCGTCTATCGTCACTGCACATCATGCAAATGATCATGCTGAAACAATTTTGCTAAATCTTATTCGTGGAACAGGACTAGCTGGATTAAAAGGAATCGCAGAAAGAAACGGCAATATTATTCGTCCGTTGTTACCATTTACACGCAAGGAATTGGATCAATATGCGCATGCAAATAATTTAAAGTGGCGAGAAGATAGTAGCAATCAAAGTAGAGATTATCAACGTAATTTAATTCGCTTAGAAGTATTGCCCATCTTAAAACAAATTAATCCATCATTAGAAAATACATTAATTGATTTCAGTAAAATAATGTTGGAGAGTGTCATTTTAATTGAAGAATTTATCGAGTATAAACTTAACGGCTTAATTCATGAGGAAATAAATTCAACGATTCTAAAAACAGAAACTATTGTTGATCACATTTCACTCAATAGTTTATTGTATCATTTTCTCAGCAAATTTCAATTTAATACGGATGTTATTGCAACGATTGCTACTGCTATTCGACAAAAACACTCAGGAAAAATGTTTTTCTCAAAAGAATTTCGAGTACTTATTGACCGAAATCAGATTATTATCACATCTTTACAGAACGTGAGCGAAGAACTGGAACTATTAATTGAAGAAGGAAACACCGTCATTTCCTTACCTGATGGATTATTGCGCATGCAATTGATCGATCTCGATCTTACTATCATGCTTCAAAACAAAGATCCTAAGACTGCTTATTTAGATTCAGGAATGTTAAATTATCCGTTGCTCTGCCGAAGATGGATCAAAGGAGATTATTTTTACCCGCTAGGACTTGAACATCGTCAGAAATTGAGTGATTATTTTATTGATCATAAAGTAGCTTTAACAACAAAAGAAATTAGCTGGGTGCTGATGGCGGGAGAAGATATTGCATGGGTGATTGGTCAGCGTATCGACCAACGTTATCGCCTTACAGAAAAAACGGAGCAAGTATTAGCTTTAGAATGGAGACCACATGGAACCGACAATGCGCTTTGAGGAAAAACAATATTTAGGATTTAACTCCTATTCGCTTGCGTTTCGAATGCTACTGGCGATATTTTGCTTCATAGCCTTTTTTTACTCTGAAAACAGAATGCAAAATGCAGATATCTTATTTCTACTGGGAATTTTAATTCTATTGCTAAGCATTGTTCTGCTATTCGTAAAATACATACGTATCAACGTTGATAACGAAAATTTAACATTGCGTGGAATGTGGAAAAGTCAGGTGGTAAAAGTTCCGTTAAAGGATATTCGTTCAATAGAAAAAACCATCTACAACCGTTATCATCTTAACTATCCCGCCTTTAAAGTGAATGACACTAAACGTGTTAAATTTTATACCAATGGTAGGGACGCAGTAAAAATTGTTTTGATGAGTGGCAAGGAGCTTTTGGTAGGAACCAATCGCGCTGATGAATTATTTCGTGCTTTAAAGGGTACTTCGGATAGCTGAGCGTGGATTGATTTTGCTATTTTTGCGACCCTAACATTTCAAAATCCGCATATCATGCAAAGAGGACCTATATCTCAATTTATTGAGAAACATTACCTTCATTTTAATGCCGCAGCCTTGGTAGATGCTGCAAAAGGCTACGAAACTCATTTGCTAGAAGGTGGCAAAATGATGGTTACTTTGGCTGGTGCGATGAGTACTGCCGAACTAGGAATCTCTTTTGCAGAGATGATTCGTCAGGGTAAAGTGGATATTATTTCCTGTACAGGCGCTAATCTTGAAGAAGACATTATGAACTTGGTAGCGCATTCGCATTACAAACGCGTTCCTAACTACCGTGATTTGAGTCCGCAGGATGAGTGGGAATTGTTAGAAGGAGGCTTTAACCGTGTTACTGATACTTGCATCCCTGAAGAGGAAGCTTTTCGCAGAATACAAAAGCATATTTTCAAGCAATGGAAAGATGCTGAAGTTGCTGGCGAACGCTTTTTCCCGCATGAATACATGTACAAGATGCTTCTATCAAAAGAAATGGAGCAATACTATGAGATCAACCCAAAAAACAGTTGGATGATTGCTGCTGCAGAGCGTAACATTCCGATCATCGTTCCAGGCTGGGAAGATTCTACGATGGGAAATATTTTCGCCTCATATTGTATCAAAGGTGAGCTTAAGCCATCAACCATAAAAAGTGGAATCGAGTATATGATGTGGCTCTCCAACTGGTACATCCATAATTCAGAAGGCAAAGGAGTAGGCTTCTTTCAAATTGGTGGCGGTATCGCTGGTGATTTTCCAATATGTGTGGTTCCAATGCTTTATCAGGATATGGAGATGGAAAAGATTCCTTTTTGGAGTTATTTCTGTCAGATTTCTGATTCAACAACGAGTTACGGTTCTTATTCTGGAGCAGTTCCAAACGAAAAAATTACCTGGGGCAAACTCGATATTCATACTCCTAAATTTATCATAGAATCGGATGCTAGTATCGTTGCACCTTTAGTATTCGCATGGATATTAAAAATGTAATTTCGGTGTAGACCAAAAATTTGAAAACTTATAGCATCTAGTTTTCCATTATTTTTACCAATCAACAAATCAATCTTCGAGGCGTGTCCGACTGTTTAGTTATCATCCCTACTTATAACGAGAAAGAAAACATCGGCAAAATGTTGCGTACGGTGATGAACTTACCTCATCCTTTTCATTTGCTTGTTGTTGATGATAATTCACAAGATGGCACTGCTGAGATTGTAAAGAGCTTACAAGCCGAATATCCGGATCGCATTTTCATGGAGCAAAGAGCAGGAAAACTTGGATTAGGAACTGCATATATTCACGGTTTCCGTTGGGGATTGCAAACAAAGTACACTTATATTTTTGAGATGGATGCCGACTTCTCCCACAACCCCGATGATCTCGTTCGTTTGTACAATGCATGCGCCATAGGTGGAGCCGACATGAGTATTGGTTCGCGTTATATTACCGGAGTGAATGTGGTGAATTGGCCGATGGGGAGAGTGATGATGTCGTATTTTGCATCAATTTATGTTCGTGTCGTTACGGGTATGGATATACGCGATACCACAGCTGGATTTGTTTGTTACAAGCGAAAAGTTTTGGAGACATTAGACTTCGATAAAATTCGTTTCACAGGATATGCGTTTCAGATAGAAATGAAATTTGCTTCTTGGAAACTTGGATTCACAATTAAAGAAGTGCCAATTATTTTTACTGATCGTAGCGAAGGGCAATCAAAGATGAGCGGCGGAATTTTTAAAGAAGCCATCTTCGGTGTGATAAGTATGAAAGTGAAAGGGTGGTATTCCTCTTATAAGAAAAAGTAAGTTGGGGTTTTTTAATTGATTAATTTTTTACTCCTTAATTACTTTACAGTAACTACGTTTTCCATTTTTAAAATTAATCTGTAGAAAATAAATCCCATTTGCAAATTCAGTTAAATCGATTTTCTTTTCTATCTGTCTTTTAAGCACTTTTCCCGCAACATCATAAACTACACTATTTAATATTTCTCCGACATTGGATTTAACAGTGCAAAAATCATGAGTTGGATTTGGATAAATAGAAATTGAGATATCCTTAATGTTTTCTTGCAAACCTACACTTAAACCATTAATTATTTGCTTTTAAAGCAATGCCCATTTATCGTTGGTAAACTTGGTTAAAAAACTTTATCAAAATTTAGTAATTTAACTACTATGTAGCACCACGACAAAAAGGACTATATTTGAAAAAAGAAACAACTTTCGCGAATCCGTAATAAAGTGGGTATCAAAAGGCAATAGTTGATCATCAATAAACCGTTATCTGCAAGCGTAAAGACCGACACGACAACCATAAAACAATTCCACCGCTCCATGCGAACTTCAAACTTTACTGCATCTATTGTAAATCGCTTGGGATAAAGTGTTTTTGAATTTAAAACAATTCAGTGCTGATAAACAGTTTCGTTTCCGAAATGGCCATTCTTAAACCCGCAAGTAGTTCGATGTCAAAATATTTTCTTCATACATATACTAGTTGCCACCCCTGCATACTGATCGTAATTTGGAATTTTAAAATAACCAATTTTTTGATAAAGTCTTATTGCTTCTGGTTGATTAATTCCCGTTTCTAAAATACACTCAGTAAAATTTAATTCTTGAGCCCACAATTCTAATTCTTTTAATACCATCATGGCAATTCCGTTCCTGCGAAATTCTTCACGTACAAAAATTCTTTTAATCTCCACAGAATGGCTATTGTGTTTTTTGAATCCACCACACGCTACAGATTTATTTTCGATGAATATAACCACTGCATTTTTTATTGCATCAATTTTGTTGAGTTGCGCGTAAAATAAATAATCTTCACCATCGCGAATTTTTAGGTCCATATCAAGTAACGTAACAAGACCTTGAAAATTTAAATCATCCGAATTTGTTCTTTGTAGTATGTAAGGAGTGTTCATTTTTATTATGCATCACATGCGATCAGTATAAATGGTTAATTAGTTGAATGTACTTTTTTACGATAGCAGACAATAATGAAATTATCAATCAATTTAAGAGGCTACTTCCACAAATTTTTCTGTTCGAGTGATACTTTTCCTTTGAAGAAAATTTTTGTGCTCTGCTCAAATGCAGGAGTGAAGTCGGAAATATAAAAACGGTGTTTTTTTGCTTTGCCTGAATTTAATAAATGATGTTCATCTAATAGCCACTGAACATGATGCGCAACAATTTGTGCTGAATCAAAAATAACAACACGCCCTTTATAATATTGCTCCATCTCAGCACGAATCAAAGGATAATGAGTGCAGCCTAAAATTAAACTGTCAATCTTTGCTAACTTAGGACGAGAAAGATAATCGTTAATAATTGTTTTACTGATTTTATTATTAAAAAAACCCTCTTCAATCATCGGTGCAAGTAAGGGTGTTGCTAAAGAAGAAACAGTTAACTTGTTTTTTTTCTCCTTTAATTTCTTTGCATACATATCAGTACGAATCGTAGCCTTGGTGCCAATAACTCCTACATTTTTTAAGGTGTTTTGCGCACTTACATACGCTACAACAGGATCAATTACATTAACAACAATTGCGCGGGTTCCAACAAGTTTTTTCACAACCTCAAATGCTACTGATGAAATACTATTGCATGCAATGATGACCATCTTACAATCAAAAGTTAATAAGAACTCGGAAATCACTAACGACCATTTTTTTATCGCTTCTGGCGACTTATCTCCATAGGGGAGATGTGTAGTGTCCCCAAAGTAAATGATGGTTTCATTGGGTAGTAACGCATGCACAGCACTTGCTACTGTTAACCCTCCAATTCCAGAATCAAAAATCCCCAAAGGGCGTGACGAAGAATCTTTTTTTGATGCCATATTGCAAATGTAACATCATTCTTCCAAACTATTTATCTCAATTTATACCAATTTCAAATATGTTTTAGTCCAAAGATGCGATGTAATTGTTTATCAAGACGATTTTAAAAAATCGTTGCATAGCCTTTGCCTACGGAACTATTTTTTTAAGAAGTATTGATGAAAAAGGACAAGTAGATTAGACTAAAACATATTGGCAGTTGGTATTACTTCTACACTACCCATGTTTTAATTTCTAGATGCTTCTAATAATTAAAATTCTTTTATGCCCTAAAATTCATAAGCGCCTTTGCGAGCAGTTATATCTTTGGTTCACTGCAAAGCAAAAAAACCCTGACAAAATTATATTGCCAGGGTTTTTATAGAAGGGTATTAAATTTTATTTCAATCCCAATTTACTTTTTACAATCGACATAACATTATCTGATTCTTGCGTATATAAAAAGGCGCCTACGCTGGTATCGAAAATATAAGAGTATGATTTCTCCTTAGCGATAGCAGAGATTGCATCTTCTGCTTTTTTGATAATGGGAGCATAGAGCTCTTCTTTCTTTTTTTGCATAGATGTTTGCGCTGATTCTTGAAAATCTTGAATGCGTTGCTCTAGATCACTAATTTCTTTCATTTTCGCATCGTGGATCGGTTCAGCCATTGAACTTTCTTTGGCTTTAAAATCTTGGATTTTTCCTTGGTATTCTGCCGACATTGTTTTCAGTTGGCTTTCTAAAGAGCTACCGAATTTCTGAAGCGTTGAATCCGCATTTTTTGTTTCTGGCATAGCCCCTAAAAGTTGTGTGGAATTAATATGTCCAAACTTTAATGTTCCTTGGGCGTTTGTAATACTATTAAATCCTAATAGAATACCACAAATAATTGCAATGTACTTGGTCATGTTGAAATTTAGATTTGAATAAGTTATTTTTTGATAGTACTTTTTGGTTGACGTATTAAAACACGCACTAATTATTTTTTCTGCTCAATTACACCACCCTTTGGGGTTTCAGAATTTCCATCTGGGGTAGTGGAAGATCCTTTTGTCCCTGGAGTTTTGCTATCTGACCCTTTAGCGCCCGCTTTGTAACCCATTGCCGCTAAAACATCGTCACTTTTATCATATTTAGGATTAGAATAGAGCATGATCAAGTCACTCGATTTGTCAAATATCACTGCATAACTTTGATCGGTTGCTAATTTCTTTACCGCATTATAAATTTTATCTTGAATGGGTTTTGTCAACTCTTGTTTTTTCTTAAACAACTCACCTTCATATCCAAATTTCTGCTTCTGAAACTCTTTCACTTCCTTTTCCTTCGCAGTTATTTCTGTTTCACGCTTACGTTTCATGTCTTCCGTAAGGAGTATTTGCTCCGCTTGATAATCTTTATAAAGCTTATCAATAGATGCATATTTTGCTTCAATTTCTTTTTGCCAAGCAATACTCAACTGATCTAATTGCTGATTAGCAGCCTTATAATCTGAAATATTCTCTAAAATGTACTTCGAATCTACATACGCATATTTCTGTGCGAGTAGCGTTGAACTAGATAGTACAACAAAAAGAAGGGCAATTAATGATGATACTTTTTTCATGTCGATGTGTTTTGTGCCCGCCGCTTAATTTTCATGCCAAAGTTATCCAATTTCATTTATGCAGCAACTAGGCAATTATAATAATCTGGTTTAGTTCCTATTATTAAAGTGTTCTATTCTAAATTAGTTAATTGTATTTGTGTTATTTACTAGATAAATTGATCTCATAAATAGTTGACTGCATTCATGCTAATTGTTAATACTACTAAATTATCTTTTTAAAATTGTTGACCTATAGTGAAATGGAAATGAGCTCCATTGGCACCTGGTTGGTTTTGCACTTTATCGAATCCATATCCCCAATCTAATCCTAGTAATCCAAACATGGGTAAGAAGATACGAACTCCCGCACCGGCCGACCTCTTAAGCACTGTTGGGTTAAATTCTCGAATTCCTAAATAATTATTTCCTCCCTCTAAAAATCCAAGTACATAAATCGTCGCTGATGGATTTAAAGAAACAGGATATCGAAGTTCCATGGTGTATTTATCATAGGTAGTACCTCCAACTGTTGTTAACGAATAGGAGGTTCCTGTACTATTTGGAGTTAATAATCGCGGAGTAACCGTATTGTTATCATACCCTCGTAATGCAATAATTTCTCTACCATCTAATGAGAATCCTGATAATCCATCGCCACCTAAATAAAATCTTTCAAAAGGGGATTGACCAATGTCTTTATTGTAAAACCCTAATATTCCTACTTGAGCTCTACTATAAAGAACAAACTTGTTTCCAATACTTTTATACCATGCACCACTAAATTTCCATTTGTGATATTCGATCCATTTATATTTTTCTTGTATCGTTGCAGTTGTATAATCTTTGTTATTGTTAATGAGCGAAAAAGGAGGGGTTAACTGCAAGGTTACAGAAAGTTGAGAACCTGTTCGAATCCAGATTACTCCATCAACAGAATTTCTTGAAAGGGTAGTTTGAAAACTTAAGTTATTGGATTTTCCATTCTGAAATAAAAATCCTTGATTCCAATTTGATAGTCTGTATTGTTGTATTGCTATCTCATTATAAATGTTGAAATAATCATCGGGAACAGTTAATCGTCTTCCCAGACCAACGGATCCTCCAATGATATTTAATTCTTGATGATTCGCATCTCTCCTTTTTGTACCATCTGTTTGTATTGAATTAAAAACAGATACGCTTAATGAATTAGGTTTTTTACCTCCCAGCCAAGGCTCCGTGAAAGAAGCATTGTAACTTTGATAATATCTTCCATTGGATTGAAACCTTAAACTAAGTTTTTGCCCATCACCGGAAGGAAGAGGAGACCATGCTTTTTTCTTTAAAATATTTCTAGCAGAGAAGTTATTAAAAGATACACCGAGTGTACCTACCACACCTGCACCACCTCCCCAACCACCAGATAATTCAAGTTGATCTGAAGGTTTTTCTTCTACTTGATATTCAATATCTACTGTTCCATCAACTGGATTAGGCTTTGGATTTACACTAAGTTTTTCTTGATCAAAATATCCTAATTGTGAAAGTTCTCGTTGTGTGCGGATAATAAGTGTACGATTAAATAATTGCCCAGGTTGAGTTCTTATCTCACGCATAACAACTTTATCATTCGTCTTGGTATTTCCTTTCACTGTAACACGATTGATCACAGCTTGCTTACCTTCATAAATACGCATTTCAAGATCAATAGAATCACCTTCAACAGTTACTTCAACAGGTGTTACTTGAAAAAACAAATAACCATCATCCATATAAAGCGAACTGATATCACGACTATTTTGATTCATGAAAAGTGACTCTTCTAACTTTTCCTGATTGTAAATGTCCCCTTTGTTAATTCCTAAAATTGCATTTAACTGTGAATAGGTATATTTTGTGTTTCCAACCCATTTAATATTTCTGAAGTAATATTTATGACCTTCCGAAATCCATATATCAATATTAACACGTTTCTGATTGAATTTATAAACACTATCCTTATCGATTTTAGCATCACGAAAACCTTTTGCTGTATATAATCCAACTATTTTCTCCTTGTCTTTTCCGTAAGCTTCTTCCGTATATTTTGATGCTGTAAAAATTTTCCAGAAAGCACTTTCTTTGCTTCCTTTCATTTTATGCTTCAACTTTTTACTCTTAAATTCTATATTGCCATGAAAAGTAATTTTATTAATTTTTACTTTACGTTTATTGCTAACTTTAATAACCAACAATTCATTATTTGGACCCATTGCAGAGTCACGTGAAGCTGTAACATCCGCTTCTACAAAGAGAAATCCTTTAGCGATAAAATAATCTTTCACTTGATTGCTTGTCATTTGAATCAAGTTTTCATTCACTACTTTTCCCTTCACTAATTGAAGCTTATCGCGTAATTTATCGGCTTCACCTTTAGTTACTCCTACAAAACTAAATCGTGATAAACGCGGTCGTTCTTGTAGCTTATAATTCAGAAAAATTTTATTGTCAACTATTTTTGTTATTTCTACTTTTACATCCGATAACAATCCTTGTTTCCAAAGATTTTCGATTGATTGCGCTATTTTATCTCCAGGAATTCGATACTTTTCTCCAATTGTTAATCCCGTTAAAGTCACCAATACACTTTCATCAAGATATTGAACGCCGCTTACTGTAAGTCCTCCTAACTCATATTCTTTTGGATTGCTATAATCAACCAACCCTTCGTCGCCACCCAATTGTACTTGGGCATAGGAAGGAATGTTAAGTATTAATAAGAAGAAACAGGTAAGTACCCTAAACGAATTACGCATGGTCTGGTGAAAGTTGTTCTGATGTAAGGCCGAAACGACGTTCACGGCTCTGGTAATCTATTAATGCTTCGTAGAGATCTTCTCTTCTGAAGTCGGGCCAAAGTTTGGAAGTGAAATAAAGTTCGGCGTATGCTATTTGCCACAGGAGGTAATTGCTAATTCGGTTTTCACCGCTTGTCCGGATCAATAATTCAGGGTCAGGAAGTCCAGCAGTACATAGATGATTGTCAATAGTTTTTTCATCAATCTTCGCAGGATCTAATTCGCCCTTTTTTATTTTTTCACCAATCAATTTCATGGCTCTTGTGATCTCCCAGCGAGAACTATAGCTGAGGGCAAGAACTAACGTCATTCTTGTATTATTGGCGGTGTCGCTTATTACTTTTTTTAACTTTTTTGATACGCCGGAAGGTAAACTTTCCGTGTCTCCAATCGTAATCAAACGAATATTGTTTTCCATCAATGTGGGCGTCTCTTTACTGATGGACTGCACCAGAAGCTGCATCAAAGCATTGATTTCAAATTGGGGTCGCTTCCAGTTCTCAGTGCTGAAAGCATAAAGTGTGAGCACTTTTATTCCTAATTCAGCACATGACTCAACGGTATCTTTTACTGCTGCTACACCATGCTGATGTCCGAAGGTGCGAATTTTACCTTTTTGTTTTGCCCATCTTCCATTGCCATCCATGATGATGGCAATATGTTTAGGCAGACGTTGTATATCAATATTTTGCTTAACCGACATTTGGGGTGCAAAGGTAATAAAAGGAAGCCCTTTGACGTGTGTTTATGATGTATTAACCAGCATTTAACAGCAAATTATTTGAAATTTTACCAAAGCTTAAGTCTGAATGGTCTACAACTATCAATATATCTCTTCGATAACGTATAAGTAAGTTGAACTCCTGTAAACATATACCAATCTTTTTTTGCTTTATCTCCACGTTGCCTTCCAATATCTCCACCTGGAGACTTTTCTAAGGAGCGATCAGCTAAAAATGATGCTGTTTTTCCATTTTCTGTTCTGATAGCTTTCGGATCTGCATACGTTGTGCTTACATCGTCGAGGTAATCTGTATACGTACGACGAACTCCACTTTCGATAGTGAGTCCAAATCGACGAGCGATTTTAAATTTAAAACCTCCACCAAAAGTGATGGCAGCAGAAGTACGTTTGTATTTTTTTCGATCTGTATATTGAGCCGTTCCCTGTCCTTCTGTTCCTAAAGGCTGTAAGGCTACCCAATCGTTTTTGTAATAGGCTTTAGGGTTGAAATGAAAAATAGAAAGTCCACCAAGAATAAATGGTGTAAACTTCGTTGCTGGATTCGCAGTTTGATAGGGCAAAAAGTTAAATTCATATTGACCAGTTAATTCGATAATATGAGATTTAAACATCAAATTTCTATTGTTACTCCACGCATCTTTCGCATCTGCATCATCTGCATGAATATGTCCATAATTGATTGCCGCCTTAAATGCCCAATGATTACTATAAGATCGTCGATAAAGTATTCCTATTCCTATATTCATGCTTTTGGGCGAATACATCACTGGATTGAGGTCTCCTTTATAACCCATCATACCAACCATAATTCCCATTTCTCTCGATTGAGAAAAAAGAAAGGGTGGGAAAGAGATAACAATTAGCAATATAAGTGCAAGTCTTTTTTGCATCAGAAAATAACGGATTCCATGTAAGCTTATTGCCGAGTCAAGTATTAGGATAGGTAATTGATTACAGACATATAATGCCTAGAAAATTGGGAAATTAGTGCGACCAGTACGAATTTTATAGTGAATACTAAAAATTGCGAACATATATGAATCCTTATATCTCGGATCACCTCTTTGTTCGCCAGCATTAGACTGACCATTTTTTATGATGGAAGGATCAGCTAAATTAGCAGCTATTTGACCTTGCGTTTGAGAAATGGCTCCGTTATCGTAATACGTTTTACTCACATCATCGATATAATCCGTAAAGGTTTTTCGGATTCCAAATTCGAATCCAACACCCCAACGACGATTAAAGAAATAACGACCACCAATTCCAAGAGGAATACATACTTGTGTTCTTTTATATTTCGATCGAGCAGGAGAAATTCCTTGTCCTTCAGTTCCTAATGGCTGAAGTTCATGCCAGTTTCCATCAATTTCGCTTTTTCCTTTGGGATTGAAATGAAATACACCAATACCCACAAAAGCATAGAGCGCAGCTTCAAAACTAGAAGAACGCTTTACTCCTTTTAATCGATAGATTCCACCTTCTCTTTGTGAAAGTAAAGAGGCCTCTAAGTTTAAGTTTAACTCATAAATGTTAGTTTTGAAATTCAAATTTCTATTCCTACGAAATTGTTCGGAAGTTAATTTATCATCTCCAGATAATTGCGAAAAAGTGAAATGGGTATGTAAAGCCAAAAACGGGTTGATTTTATATCGAAATCCTGCGGCTAATGAAGGTCGTGTTTTCGTTACTTCAAGATCTTTTACACCATGAGTTCCGATTTGATTCGCACCGCCTAAATCCCCAAGGAAATTACTCGCACCAATACCAAAACTCCACTCATAACGATAAGCTTTCCATCGAGCACGAATACGTTGTGCTTGGGATATGGAAGGTAATGAAAGGAAAAGTATTAAGTAAACGAGTAGTTGTTTTTTCATGTTTCGCGAATGGAGCCTTGGCACAAAAATAATATTTTACTATTCAAGTTAGGTAATTTCAATTCTTAATTTCTAATATCTAGTCCCCAATTCAATTTCTTGCGTAACGTACGCAGGAAATTGTCATCAGCGATTCGCACTAAATTCATTGTGAAATCTTCTTTTCTTACTGCTAATGAGATGCTGGAATCAATGGTTACTGATCTAGAATCCAGCGAAGCTAAGAAATATTGGCTTCTCCCCTCAACTTCAAGCGAAACTACGTTTTTATCTGAAACAACAATCGGTCTTACATTTAAATTGTGAGGAGCAATAGGTGTTATCACAAAGTTATCAGAATAGGGTACAATGATAGGACCTCCACAACTCATCGAATAACCTGTTGATCCCGTTGGGGTAGCTATGATTAAACCATCTGCCCAATAAGAGTTTAAATATTCTCCATTAAGAAAAGTATTGATAATCATCATGCTAGCACTGTCTTTTTTATGGATGGTAAGTTCATTTAAGGCATAACTCACTTCACCAAACAGACTTCTATTGGATTCTAATCTTAATAAACTTCTTTTATCAAGCGAATAATGTCCTTTCTCTAAACTATCAATGGCAACATTAATTTGGTCTCGAGCAATGCTTGAAAGAAATCCTAGGCGACCAATATTTATTCCTAAGACGGGTATTCCGCTATCTTGTACCAGTGTTAAGGTGTCCAAAATAGTTCCATCACCACCTATGCTGAAAAGAAAATCTACTTCTCCCCGAATCTCTGAACCTGAATTATAAAGTTTCACTTTTACCGCCTCATCTAACAAGTGTTTTACTTGGTTATATAACGGCTGATAAACATAAATTTCACACTTATACGTTTGCAAAGCGCTGAAAAGCTCACAGATAAAACTATGGTTGGAAGGAATAATTTGGCGAGCGTAGAGCGCAATTTTCATATAAAAGAATCTCGGTAAATTTAATTAATTATAATGAATGAAGGTACTTGTAGTTATGAGAGCTTCATACAAATTAAAAAGCAGATCCAATATGGAAAAATAATCCATTTTCATTCACGCGATTTCTTGCGAATTCAAATCGAAAAACCAAATCGTAATAGGTAACGATATCGAATCCTATGCCATAGCCATATTGCCATGAATTTGCTAGTGGGTTTTTATATGCAAATCGATTGTCAGTTACATATCCAGAATCGTAAAACCCATTGAGATACAATGCCAGAGGTACCTTTTTAAATTTGTTCGAATTAATGACTGGTAATTCATAAACGTGAGTTTGCATCAATGTGTAACGAAGATTGGATCGCGTGAGTAAAAAATTTTGTCCATTAATTACGTAGTAATCGTAGCCACGAATATAGTCAGCTGAATAACCTAATGCACGTTGGTTGAAATATGGCGCATCTTCTTTTTGCACTACTCTTCCTTTAATGGATGCTTGAATATTAAATCGCTTTGAAAGAGGTTGGAACTTTCTAATTCCTGCAGTTACTTCAATTAAATTGGGTTCGTTATGCAATAATCCAATTCCAAGTTTTGTTGCTTCCATCTCCAAAAAATATCCATTCATAGCATACGATCGATAATCGCGCATATCAAAGATATATCCCCAACTTATGCCAATGTGATTTTGAATTGGGTTACTCGAAATAAAATAATCGGGGTTGAGAAATCGAATTGTATCGGCAATACGCGTAGTACGAAAATCAAGTGTGGTATTGAAGTAACTATTAATGCCTTTTCGTTTAGTTATTCGTACATAGCCTTGTAAATCGTTGCGAACAAATTCATCTGGATTTTTATAAAATACTAATTTATTATTCGGACTATCATAAGCGATTTCATGGTTACGAATTCCATATACTGCCATCGTTAAACCAATGTTTTGCTTTCTGTTAATATAAGGTATCGTATAATAAATCCCTAAGCGTTGCGAGTAACCAAATATGAATTGAAACTGTAAAATTTCATCTCTTCCTCTAAAATTTTCTTGACTAACACGGATACCGTAATTCACTCTGTTGAAATCACGTTTGCTCCACCATTCATTAAAGTTTCGATCTGCAATATCAAATACAGGAAAAGGGAAAAGATACCAACGTTCAGTAACTTCAAGATGAATATCAATATGACCTTGTAACGCTTGATAAATATGAAAATCAACAAAATTAAATAAGCCAATATTTAAAAGATTCTCTTTACTCGTTGCTATTGCTGAATTAAGTACGAATGAATTTAATGAGTCGCCTTCATGAAAAAGTAATTCACGAAGTATGATTCGCGGCTTCGTTTTATTATTTCCAGTAATAATTATTCTATCAATAATCTGTGGAGGTAATAACGTCGAATCACTTGGAACTTCCGCCAATAAATGATTTCCTAAACTCGAAATAAGGACGAGTAAGAAAACGATAATTTTCTTAGGGAAGTGCGTACTAGTTTTTTTCAATGAAAGAGATGCGGCTGATATAACCTGTAGGGTTTTCAAAAAAATAAAAGTAAATTATTTTTCACACAATCATAAAAAAGAGCTGCAATATTTATTACCTACTTGATGTTGACTGAAAGACAAAGGTATCAAATACTCAAGTAATTCATTAATGAATCATACCTGTTTTGTAAATCATCGGAGTGCTCGCTTTGATTGTAGGAGGCTATAACATTATAGTTATAACGATACAATCCAGCTAAAATACGGCTAATATCAATTTTGTCAATTTTTATAGTAACCTCAATTCGTTGCGGATTAGAAGTTGCAGAAACACTAGCGCTTAAAATATGGGCTCCATCAGACTCCATAATTTGGGCAATTTGACTCATCGTATAATCTTTCAAAGCCATCTCTAAAACAATGATTCCACCAGGCATATAAACACTTTTACTCTCCGCAAAAAAGGCTACTAAATCATTTACTGTTACCAATCCCGAATACTCCTGTTCGTTATTTAATACTGGAACAATATCAAGCTTGTGTAACGAAGCAACTTTAGCTAAATCATATACATGCTGATTATCATATACAAAAACTCTATTTAGCGGTAATTCAGCTTCTCGAATTGTTGTATTTGACAAACTAGGGTTCAACAAACTAGATTTGGATACTAACCCAAGAAATTCGCGACCTTTAATTAATGGTAAGGCATTCACACGAAGCTCTTCCATCCAAGCAAGCGCACGTCCGCAGGTATCGCCCATTTTAAGAGGTGGAACATTATCACGTATAAGTTTTAAAGCAAACATCTGTATATTTTGTACGTCTTTTTATAAAATGAATTTCAGATCCTGACAAACATAGTACTTTCGCATCATTATGGCATTAAATTATTAATTTGTTAATGTAAACGAATTCTATGCCTTAACAGTTTTATAAATCTAATATATTACAGCACAGTGACTAAGCTTAGTATAAACATCAATAAAATAGCTACTCTACGTAATGCACGTGGAGGTACATTGCCTGATCCAATATCATGCACAATTGATATACAGAAGTTTGGTGCTGAGGGAATTACAGTCCACCCTCGCCCTGATGAAAGGCATATTCGTTACAACGATGTGTATCATTTGAAACCAATTGTGACTACTGAATTTAATATAGAAGGTTATCCAACCGATGATTTTCTTACACTCGTAATGGAAGTGAAACCAACTCAAGTAACTCTGGTTCCTGATCTTCCTGATGTTTTAACGTCTAATGCTGGTTGGGATACGGCGAAAAATCAAATTTTTTTAAAGGATATAGTAGCACGTTTAAAAGAACATTATATACGGGTTTCATTATTTATCGATCCTGATAAATCAATGATACAATTTGCTAAAGAAACAGGTGCTGATCGCATCGAACTCTATACGGAAGCTTATGCAAGTACTTTTTTTAATGATCCCGAGCTAGCCATTAAACCATATTTAGAGGCAGCCATTTTTGCTAATGAAATCGGAATAGGAATAAATGCGGGTCATGATTTAAATCTACAAAATTTGCGTTATTTTAAAAAGATGATTCCTGATTTATTAGAAGTATCCATTGGTCATGCTTTTGTTAGTGATTCTTTGTATTATGGATTTGAACGTACTGTTGGAATGTATTTGAAGGAATTAAAAGAGTAATAAATGTATTTTATTTAAGGATGATATTTTTTACACTATAATTCAAGTACGATAAAATTATAATTTTTTTGGGTAAGTTTATCATCAGATTGAAGCTGCTTTTTTAAAATTAAAACAACCGTAATTTTTAGGCATAGATTTTTACTTGTGTAATTTATTTCTCATTGTAATTTTTAAAGATGTTTTTATAACTCCTACAATCTATAACGATATAATTATCGTAAATGATTTTAAATAAACCTCATTGCTAATGAGTGAATTTATTAAAAATAAAATTGGCACAACAATTTATAGTTAGAAATTAAATGAACATTTTAACCTAATAAAATTTAAAATCATGCAAACAAAAGATGAAACGCAAGAAAGTGGATTCTTGCAAAAACCAATTGCAAGGCTAAGCTTTTTAAAGTACGCAGGAGCTTCTATGGCTGCTGCGGGCTTATTAATGGCAGGCTGCAAAAAAGATAGTGGCACAACTACTGATGATGGAATAAATTTGGGAAGTGGTGACGTTGGTATTTTAAATTATGCTTATGCTCTTGAGCAGTTGGAAGCCGCATTTTACACACAAGTAATTGCAACACCTTATTTTGGAATGTCAAGTGCAGAATTGGCAATCTTAGGAGATTTGAAAAAGCATGAAATTGCACATCGCGATTTTTTTAAGGCAGCAATCGGAACTGCTGCAATTCCATCTCTGGTAATGAATTTTACCTCAATTGATTTTAATAATCGCGCAAGTGTTTTGGCTACAGCTAAAGCATTTGAAGATTTAGGAGTATCTGCATACAATGGTGCAGGCAAACTTATTGTTGACGTTAATTACTTGTTACTTGCCGGTAAAATTGTTTCCGTTGAAGCTCGTCATGCTGCTGCAATTCGCGATCTTATTAATCCAGGATCTGCAGATTTCTCTGGTGATGATGTTATTGTAGGTGGCTTAGATGGAGCTAAAACTCCGTTGCAAGTTTTGAGTATTGCATCTGCCTACCTAACAACAAAACTGAACGCAAATAATTTACCAACCTCTTAAAAAAAACGATCATGAACTTATTAAAAATGATAGAAAGTATTGGTGATTTGAAATCAGATCCCAAAGCTCCCCAATCTCGACGCGAATCATTATTGAATTTAGGCGGAATTGGAAAAGACCTTGCATTAGCTGCAGTTCCTGTGGGAATATTAATGGCTCTTCCTGAAACATCCAAAGCTAAAAATGGAAGTGTACAAACAATAGTAGATGTATTAAACTTCGCGCTCACATTGGAATATTTAGAAGAAGAATTTTATACCATGGGAATTGCTTCGGGAGTAATCCCGGCCATCGACTTAACAATTTTCAACCAAATTAAAAAACATGAATCTATACATGTTAGTTTTCTACAAACAACTATCACAACTTTAGGTGGTACAGCGGTAGCAAAACCAACATTTGATTTTACTGCTCAAGGAGCTTTTAGTCCTTTTAGTATTTACGCTGATTTTCTGGCCTTGTCCCAAGGGTTTGAAGATACTGGTGTACGTGCATATAAAGGACAAGCAGGAAATTTGATGAGTGACAATGCGGTTTTGACAGCTGCTTTACAAATACATTCTGTTGAAGCACGCCACGCATCACAAGTGAGACGACTTCGCGCAAAAAATGGATTAGATGCTGGAAATAAAGGATGGATTTCTGGAAGTAGTAGAGGTAGTATGCCTTCGGCTACTCAACCAATTTATGATGGCGAAGATAATTTTATACAAGGTGGTGTCAGTGTAACGACAATAACATCTGTTCCACTAAGTTCTATACAAGAGGCATTTGATGAGCCACTTACTTCTTCTCAAACCCTTGCCATTGCTGGATTATTCATCGTATAATTTTTAACAATAGAATGCCGTTATTGTCATCTTATTATAAGGTGACAATAACGGTTTTTAAAGAAATCAATTCTCAATAAAAAGAACAAAATGATAAATACAATTTTAGTGGGTATGCTGGGTCTTGGAGGCCCAGAGCTTATTATGATAGCAGCAGTGGTTATGCTCATGTACGGAGGAAAAAAGATTCCAGAATTAATGAAAGGACTAGGTAAAGGAATACGCGAATTTAAAGATGCTTCAACAGTTACTGATGTAGCAGCAGAAGAAAAAGAAAAAACATCTAAATAGGTTTTGGATACTTTGATCTAAAACTACTTTGGGCTTAAATAACAAAGCCTCCCGTGATGTGTGTTCAGGGGAGGCCAGGAAAGGGTTTTGTTGTTCTAAAGTTCGCGGAAAAATTGGGTATCTTGTGTATCTTAAATTTATTGAGTTTCGTGGTATGTGGCAAATATAATGAAAATCATGTGATTTGTTGTAAATTGTCTGAACCATGAAGAACAAGTCTTCATGGCACGCTGGATTTTTAGGATTACTATGATTAAAATGATTAGCAGGATTTAGTTTGCAGTTTCTGAATTAGTTTTTCTTAGAATTCAAGATTAAATGATGATTATAAATATCAAACCATAAAAATTTCCGCCTCAGCTTGCGAACAGTAAACTTGTTGCAAGAGAAATATTTGGAGTAACAATTATTCGTTTATAAAATTAGAATGCCGCAAGGTGTAGCGGATAATTTTTTTTGGTTGGTGGCCTCCGCGGCCCCAGAGCGGTTCGCTAGATAAGATGATACCGCTACCTAACAATGAGTCGCTAGCGACGAAGACGAAACTATTTTTTTTCAATTGAGAAGTTGCAACGCCGTGAGCGCGTGAAGGGATTTTAATATACCACTATTCGGATTTTCATTGTGATTCATTACCTTTCTACGAATAAGATTGAAACCTTCCAACTCTATTGTCATGTGGTAAAACAAACAATTCGTTTTCCTAATTTTTTTTGTTCATTTCTTTTTTACGCAAAAAAAGAAACGAACCAAAGAAAAAGGCGCAAGCAAAACCAACCTACAATTGAACTTTCTGCGAACTGCTCAAATTATTAAGTGAAATAAAAATGGTAGTTGTTTCTATTTACTTAATTGGTAAACCAATTGTCGGTTCGCTCTTTTGCTTGACCAACACCGCACTCACATTGTATAAATTGCTGACATTGAAAAATTCTTTTTTTTCAATTCGTAATTCGTAATTTTTTGGTGACCGTGAGCGCGTGAAGGGATTTTAATATACCCAATTCTGATTTTCTTTGTGATACAGAATTTCCCTTCGAAAAGGTTTTGATGCTACCATCTAAATAAATTTAGAATAATAATAAGGTTTCGTATTCTAATCTTTTTTTGTCCATTTGCTTGACCACCTCCGCACTCACAATGTATAAATTGCTGACATGGAAATATTCTTTTGGTGTCAATTTGCAAACTATAAAGTGACACCAAAAATCTAACAGCAACATCATAAGAGATGAACAATAACTTTCTTCAATACAAACTTCTTGTCCTAATCGTATTTTTTACTTTTTTTAATTCCGTCATTACGGCGGTGCTATTCTTTTTTTCGATGTCTAAAACTACATAGCCAATGTCTTCGTTTGTTTTTAAATATTGACCAAGAATATTCACTTTCATTTTTGATAACACGCCATTGATTTGTGAAAGCACTCCCGGTACATTATTATGAATATGCAAAATACGATGTGCATTTGAAAGTAATGGAAGGCTTAAATCAGGAACTGTTAATGATCCTGCTGTACTTCCACTATCAACATAATTAATTAATTTTTCTGCAACATCTAAACCGATTGCTTCTTGCGCTTCAACAGTGCTGCCACCAATATGCGGAGTTAAAATCACATTCCGCAATCCTTGTAAAGGTGATGCAAAAACATCTTTATTGCTTTTTGGTTCAATAGGAAAAACATCAACAGCTAATCCACCAATATGTCGTTTCTCGATGGCTTCTTTTACAGCCCATACATCCATTACATCGCCTCTGCTTAAATTCAACAACACCACGCCCGATTTCATTTTCTTTATTTTTTGAGCATCAATTAAATCTTTTGTATCAACAGTTCCTGGAACATGTAATGTGATGATGTCTGATTTTTTTAATAAGTCATCTAATGATCGCGCAGCCTTTGCATTTCCTAAACTTAATCGAGATGCAACATCATAAAAAATTACTTTCATACCCAATGCTTCTGCAAGAATGGATACTTGAGTTCCGATATGTCCGTAACCAACGATGCCTAATGTTTTTCCGCGCACTTCGAAACAATGTTCACTCTCTTTCAACCATAATCCTTTATGAGCGGCTTCACTTTTTTCATATACGCGGCGCATCAACATAATACCTAAGCCGATTACGAGTTCAGCAACAGAACGTGTATTAGAAAACGGTGAATTGAAAACAGCTATACCATTTTTTGTAGCTTGTTTCATCTTTACTTGATTGGTTCCAATGCAAAATGCTCCAACAGCTAATAACTTAGGTGCATTGTTTAAAATCGCTTCCGAAACTTGTGTCTTCGAACGAATTCCTAAAAGATGAACATTCGCCATCTTATCAAGCAACTCTTTTTCATTGATTGATCCAGTTATCGATTCAATGTTGGTATAACCTTTATCACGAAATAATTTTATTGCTGATGGATGAATGTTCTCCAATAATAAAATATTGATTTTATCTTTTGGATAGGAAGTTGCGATGATAGCCATGTAGCAAATGTATCTTTTCTGACAGAATAAAAATGATTTTAGTGAGCAGATTGAGAAAACCTTTCCTCATCCATTCGTGTATAAATAATGGTGGATCAATCATCATTTCCTTTTGATGTTATCAGTTCCATCTTATCTTTGTAATTATACACTCTCCAACTATGTTTACACATCAGCCTACTAAACGCTTTATCACACTAGGGCAATTTATCATTGAACGTCAATCAGATTTCCAATATGCCAAGGGCGAATTAAGTCGGTTGTTACGAGACATAGGCATTGCTTCTAAAATAGTGAATCGAGAGGTAAACAAGGCAGGTTTAGTTGATATTATTGGTGACTTTGGGGTTACCAACATTCAAGGCGAAGATGTGAAGAAGTTGGATGTGTATGCCAATGAGCAATTCATCAATGCACTACGTTCGGGAGGTGAATGTTTAGCGATTGCTTCAGAAGAAAACGAAGATCTGGTAGATATCGAAAGTGAGGTATCAAAGAATGCGAATTATGTTGTTTGTATTGATCCATTAGATGGCTCATCCAACATTGATGTGAATGTAAATATTGGAACTATCTTTTCTATTTATCGCCGTAAGGAAGGAATGACAGGACCTACACGGTTGGAAGATTTTATGCAAAAGGGAACGGAGCAAGTAGCCGCTGGATATGTGATTTATGGCTCAAGTACCATGATGGTTTATACTACTGGGAAAGGTGTAAATGGCTTCACACTTGATCCATCTATTGGTGAGTTTTGTTTATCTCATCCCGATATGAAAATTCCAGAAGACGGCTCCATTTACAGTATCAACGAAGGCAACTACGCTCATTTTCCTCGGGGAGTGAAAGATTACATTAAATTTTGCCAAGTAGATGACAAGGCAACAAATCGTCCATATTCTACAAGATATATTGGGTCACTCGTTGCAGATTTTCACCGCAATATGATCAAAGGTGGAATTTATATTTATCCATCAACAGGAAAATCTCCAAATGGTAAATTACGTTTATTATACGAATGTAATCCGTTGGCATTTATTGCCGAGCAAGCAGGTGGAGTTGCAAGTAATGGCGTTAAGCGCATTCTCGAATTGCAACCAGAAGCATTGCATCAAAGAACTCCACTTTTTATTGGCTCAAAAAAAATGGTTGCTAAAGCAGAAGAACTATTACGCAATGCAGTGGAAAAAGTAGTTTAGGCTTGATTCAATTCGCGAATCGCTAACCACGCCATTAAACCCATTCCAGTTTTCAAAGCTTCTTCATCGATATCGAAAGTAGCAGTATGAACTGTTGAAATAATTCCTTTAGCATCATTGCGTGTTCCTAATCGGTAAAAACAGGCTTTAGATATTTGAGAATAGAAAGCGAAATCTTCTGCTGCCATCCAAATATCAAGATCAACTACATTTTCATTTCCTAAATATTCGATGGCAGCTGCTTTTGTTTTTTTGGTGAGTTCTTCGTCGTTAAAAAGTACCGGATAACCTTTACGGATTTCAAATTCCAATATACCTCCCATCGACTGCACTAATTGATGCGCCAAATCGAGCATGTGTTTATGAGCTTCCATTCTCCATTTTTCATCAAGTGTTCGGAAGGTTCCTTCGATATAAACTTCATTAGGGATCACATTGGTAGCACCATTGGCGATTATTTTACCGAACGATAAAACGCTTGGTATGGTTGGGTTGGCTACCCGACTAACAATTTGCTGCATGGCAACAATTAGATGTGCAGTGATAAGGATAGGATCGATGTTAAGATGTGGCATTGCGCCATGTCCGCCTTTTCCTTTTACACGCAGATATAATTCATCGGTACTGGCCATGTAAATACCCGACCGAAAACCAACTTTCCCCACAGGAATTAAAGGCATTACATGTTGCCCAAGTATACATGCGGGCCTAGGATTTTCCATCACACCTTCAGCAATCATCATTGACGCACCACCAGGAAGTTTTTCTTCTCCAGGTTGAAAAATTAATTTGATTGTTCCTTCGAACTCATCTTTTAATTCATTTAAAATCGCAGCAGTACCTAACAACGAAGCAGTATGTACATCATGACCACATGCATGCATCACACCAATATTTTTTGATTTATACGGTACATCATTCGCTTCGGTAATTGGCAATGCATCCATATCTGCACGTAATGCAATCGTTTTTTTACTTGGATTTTTTCCTTCAATTAAAGCTACTAAACCAGTATCAGCAATTTTATCTTTAAAGGCTATTCCCATCTCTGTTAAGCGAAGCGAAACATAATGAGAAGTTTCATGCTCTTGAAAAGATAATTCAGGATGCATGTGCAAATGACGACGAATGGCAATGATATCACGGTGATGACTTTCCGCCAGATGTTGAATACGTTCAGGTGTCATGATTTTTTATTTTAAATTTAAAAATCTAATCCTAATGAGAAATAGAAAATACGGGGTTGCACCTCTCCATTGTCAACTCCCCAAGCCCAATCAGCACGTAAAAAATATCCTAACAAACGACTACGTAATCCAAATCCGTAACCTCCAACAATTGGGTTTACATCTTTTGTGATCACTACTTTTATGTCGCCTCCAGGGTTTTCTGGATATTCTTTTTTGAAGAAAGTATTTTGACTGCTGTATGGAGAAGGTCCAGTCCATGCAGTGCCTACATCAGCAAATCCAACTATTTGAAAGTTACGGATAAAATCTGATTTTATGGGTTTGTTAATGATGTATTGAAAAAGTGGAACTCTTAATTCTGAATTTATTAATGCGAAACTATTACCGTTTCTAATATTTTGAATGAAACCACGCATGTTACTTGCTAGTGCTTGGAATGCATAATTTTGAGACTGATCTACTTGAATGTTATAATTAAAATTGTTAACGGGAGTGAAAGCATTGTCAGTAGATCCTAAATAATAAACGATTTTTTGTTCGCCAAAAGAAGTGCTTGCAGCAAAGCGATTTGCTAAAATTATTTGACGATGAATTTTTTGATAATATCGAATATCACCTCCAATCACAGACATGAATGTATTTTTTTGATCTAACTGCTTGAATGATTCTGCAAATAATTTTAAGCGAACACCGTTGTATAAATTTAAACCAGTACTAATGGTATTATCGTAAACATATTCCATGTGTACATTTGCCCAGTTTTGATAACGATTAGGTATTCCTAGATTAACAACATCTGTACTAAGGTTCACTGTTCTGTCATTTCGATACGACACAGAACCTCTCACACTACTTACGTCACTAAAAGGCCAACGCAAAACATATTTTGCCTCATGGGTATGAATTCTAAACAAACTATTTGTAGTGAGTTCTTCACGGCTTTGTCGGGTAAATGACAATTGCTTATCCAACCGATGTTTTAAGTTTTGAAAACTAACGTAGTACTCATTACTTGTTAAGTTTCCTGATAAACGAAAGCCACCAACAATTTTATAATCATCAAACAAGTCATTCAATCCAATTTTTATTAAAGCACTTAACCCTGGGTCAAAATAAACAGCACCACCCGTATATGTTTGATACGTTTCATTGAGCGAATTATTATCAAGTTGTGTTACAAGATAGGAAGGTGAAAATGCGATATCATAATTTCGAAGTTTTGGAAGTAAATAATTGGTGTCCACTTTCACAACTTTTATTTGAATTGCCGAGTCTAATTCATTGCTTGGAATTGTTGAATTAGGATTATTTTTTACTGGTATTATTCCAGAAGAAGGTTCTGATTCAGGAGTAGAAACTGTCTTTGGTTTTTCTTCATTTTTTTTCTTTTTATTTGGAAACTCAGATTGAAACTGATAATTACTAATATCAACTTTAGAGGAATCCTTAATTTTTGAAGGATCTGATTTTACATCTTCAAATTGTTTTGATGGAGGTGGTAAAGTGATAGTTGCATCGGCATGTTTCTGTGGAATTATTACAGGCTTTAATAATTTATCTAATTTAAATGCTAAACTAGTTTTGCGGAGTGGCGATTTAAACGTAGAGTCAAGTGGAGGAGTTGGTAATAAATAAATTTTTGTTTTATTATCCAACTTTGTTAATTCAGCATATCTCGTTGACTTGTAATTAACATCGTGAGTAATAATATTACGTTTGTAATTGCTTTGTGGAATTTCATTTGCCACATAGCGATAATGTACAATTGTATCGATGTAAGAAATCGTGCTATCGATAGTTGCGTAATAGCGATTAATAATTCCGCTCTGATCACTCAAATAAGTAAAGTGAGTAGAGTCAACCATCATTGGTTGTGTTTCATTCGATGATGGAGTATTTGTTAAGCGTAATAGTTGTTGTGATCTTCCCGCATAATCTAATAAAAATAAATCCGTGGTTTTAGGGATTTGAAGTGGGTCTGCTTGTTTTAAGTTCGTTACTTTTAGAGAGTCATCATAGCGTGTTGAAGAAAAAACAATATACCTATCATTTAGTGCGAATCGTGGTGTCTTATCATCCCAGCGATCCTTCGTTAGCTGTTGCGATGTTTTTGTTCGTGGATTGAAAACAAAAATATCAGATTGACCTTTTTGCACAGCCGACATTACCATTTCATTTCCAGTTGAAGAGTAAGAAAAATCAATTACTTTATCGAAATAGAAAAATTTAGTAGTCTCTCTTTTTGATCTTTTCCCAGGAGTATAATAATCCATCCATATCTTTCCTTTCTTTTCTTTGATTGCAGTTAGGTATCGTCCGCTAGGATGCCATGCAATAGCTGGAAATGAAAGATCTGTTATTTGTGTTTGTGATTTGTATCCGCCTTTAGCGATTCGCTTACATTTATTTTTTCGTGTATCATATAACCAAACTTTATATTTCCCTAAGTTGTTTGTTACATAGGCAACAGAATTTCCGTCAGGCGATACTTTTACCTGACTAACAATTCGATTTTGTTTTTTAATAGTTATAATTGGTTTGCCAGAATAATCACTTCTTGATTTATCATCGTCAAGATATAATCGTTGATAATAGTCCAGCCAATTATGCATTAAATCGGGAGTTGTTGTACCTAACACAAATTCAAAACTCGTTTCAATATTTCTGTTGATTCGCGTCATGTAAAGTAAATTCGATACCGCAGAAGAACCATACGTTTCCACAATAAAATTCCAAAGTGAGTGCCCTGCAAAAACGGCTTCCTTTCCAGCTAAATGATTAAACTTTTTGTACTTACCAGAAATAATTCCTTCACGCATTCTATTATCATCTTCAACCGACCATCCTTGAGCGATGTAAGTATTTAATCCCTCCACATACCAAGTAGGAAGATTTAATAAAACAGCAGCTTGAATTCGATTTTTAATACTTCCACCATACATTAATTCAGTAAACATCACCTCAGCAACTCCGGCACGAACTTGTTCTCTAAAATGAACGTAGTTGCCATCAAAGTAAATCAAAACTTTTTTGTCAATAATTTTAGTGAGACCACCAGTATTGGAACTTTGCTCATCACCTTCGAGTCCAAGATTTGATTGTTTGAAATCAGAAAGTTTATTATAAATTAGAAATTGAAACCGGCCATTTATTTTATAGTCATAAAGTTTTTCAATCTCCTCAATTTCTTGATCCGCTGTTCTTCCAGCATAGATTGCGAGTTCTTGCCCACCAAGATAATAATAGGTATCGAAATTTTTAAAGCGGTAAAATGTCCAAAGGAAATCATTGTATTGAACACGATTTTTGCCGAAAGTCATTTGTGTGCCTCTTGAAAATTGCGCTTGAGTAGTTGATGTAAAAATCAATATACAGCAAGTAATTATTTGAAGAAGTCGAAAGCAACGTTGTGATGTACTCATAATTCAATGCGAAATTAACGATTTTGATCTCTATCTATAGCATGAATTTCACAACATTAATCGATTCGGCCATTTTGATTGATTACTTTTGACGCCGTTCCTATTATTGAGAGGTTCGTACCGGCAAATTTCAACACTTAAAGTTAGTAATTTAGCCCTTAAAAATGCAAAATTGTGAGTACAAAATAATAAAATATGTCAAACGATAATATTGTAGCGAAGAAATCAGATATCAGAATTTCGGTTTCATTAAATGCGGAGAAACATCCAATAGGAATTAATTGGCAAGCTGATGATTCAGGAATTGAAGGGATGCGGGATGCGAAGGCATTTATGATTGCTCTTTGGGACAAGCCTGAGAAGAGTACTATGCGCATCGATTTGTGGACCGAAGAAATGACGGTAGAGGAAATGCAGCTATTTTTTTACGAGACATTAGCCAGTATGGCAGATACGTATGAACGCTCCACAAGTGATACGGAAATGGCAAAGGAAATGCGTGAATTCGCTCGTGACTATGGTAAAAAGGTAAAGGTGATTAGCTAGTCTTGCTGCCTTTTTCAGGGATAATAAAATTGGGTATGATGGTGTCGATATAATCTAGAATTTCATCACGACCTAATCGCGTTTCTGCGGAAGTGAGAAAAATTGGAGGCAATTCTTCCCACGATTCATGGATCGCATTCTTGATGATGTTTTGGGATCTGTTAAGTTCGTTTTTTGTGAGTTTATCGGATTTGGTAAGGACGATAGAAAGAGGAACACCTTTTTCTCCAAGCCAGTTGATGAATTCAAGGTCAGCCTTTTGAGGCTCGATGCGAAGATCCACCAATACAAAAACATTCATCAAACTTTCGCGTTTCGTGAGGTAATTGCGAATCATCGCTTGCCACTCATCTCGTTTTTCTTGCGAAACTCTTGCAAAACCATACCCTGGTAAATCAACAAGATTCCATTTATTATTGATGATAAAGTGATTGATCGTTTGCGTTTTTCCTGGGTTGGAAGAAGTCTTCGCTAATTCCTTTTTGCTAGTGAGCATATTTATCAACGAAGATTTCCCCACATTGGAACGACCGATAAACGCAAATTCCGGGATGTTATCGGGAGGTAAATGATCAGGTGCAGTAGAACTTTTTACAAAAAGAGCAGTGGATATATGCATATATTAAATGGAGGCCATTTGGAAGTTTTAACAGCCGTAAATTTTAAATGGATGGATAGAATAAGAGATACGAAGATCGGAATATTATTTGCCTTTTATGTACGTGTTGATATGACGATCTTTTTTCGTTTCGTAAATATCATTCAGTGAAACAAGAATTCCAGTTTCTTCTACTTCCCCAAAATGATCGTTCAATGCAGTTCCAAACATTTTCATTGTTGCTGAAAGGTTCATATACGCATTTACCAAAGGAGGAATATTTTCTCCTAATTCACGCACCTTTTGATTTAAAACTCGATGACCATCTTTATAAGATTGCCCTCTCAATTCATTCGTAAAAGTTGTTAAGTCGTGCGTAATATGAATAGGATTTATTGGCGTTACTAAATGATCGTTATCGGGAAAATAGAAGTGCATAAAAGATAAGATCAGATCTCGTGCTAGCAAATTGAAATGACGATACATGGTTACTTTCCCAAAGAAATATTTTATGTCAGGATTGTCCTTATGGATAGCACCTAAACCATCCCATAAATTATCAAGTGTAAATAATCCTTTACGGTTTTCGGCGCTAGGCTGATATTTTGGTTGAACAAACGATCGTCCTAATTCAATAGTAAAAGGAAAATATTCTTTTAGAAACTTTTCGGAGAAATTAAATAATTCTGCCGTAGCTAATTGCAAATGACCATTTATATATCCTGCTTTTGAACAACGAATAAATCGATAACCACCTGTAATTTCTTTTTCTTCCGGATTCCAAACGATAAGTTGATCGTAACAATTCTCGGAAATGTCGAATTCGTCCAGATCGCAATCAAGTCCTGTTCCTCCACCAGCAGAACGAAAAGTAATTTCGCGAAGACGTCCAATTTCTTTCAAAACATTAGGACTATCTTGAAAATTAATAATATACAATTCATTCGAACCATTATTTGAGCTACGTACAAATCGATCCTTATTGAGTTCTTGCTCAAGGAGTGATACAGATATAGGCTCTATTATTGGTTTCATTTAATTTCTATTAACGAAGAATTCTGTTAAAAGTATTTTTACGAATATATACTAAAATATTTTTAGTTTGTGACATTGAATGCAGAAGAGTTTCCATTTGCCATTTCATATATATATTCTTTTACTTTTTCGGCCCATTCAATGTCAGTAAATTCTGCTTTAAATAGACTAGGATCTATAGGTTTACCAATTTTAATATGTATCAATTTTCCCTTTTGATGATACATCTCATCCATCAAATAAAACATCTCAATATTAGCTTTTATTCCCAAGCGCTGACGCCATAAAGCAAGGTTATAAAAAAAGTTTGAATTACTTCCACTAATATGCACTGGAATTATATTTTTATTGAAACGTTTCGCTTTACTAATGAAACTTTTTTTCCATACTAAATCTTTAACAATACCGCCTTTTTGTTTGCGTGAAACTAAGCCAGCAGGAAATATTAATACCAACGTATCAGAAGCATAATAACTATCTATCAAATCAAGAGCTTGTCCGCTATTTTTGCCATGTTTATTAACGCCAATGAATAGATTACTAAGGTTCTTTAAACTAAGCAAAACGTCGTTCACTATAAATTTTTGATCAAGGCGTTTTTTGCCAATAACATTTAACAATGCCATTGCATCAAGTGCGCCGATAGGGTGATTGGCAGCTACAATTGCACCACCCGATGTTGGGATGTTTTCAAGTCCTTCAAAAGTAACTTTAACACCAAACTCATTTATTATTTGATCAACAAAAGCAAAAGAAGTTTTCTCGCCATGACGTTGTATAAAAGCATTGATATGATCTTGATGTACAATCCTTTTTATATAACGCAAAATAAATCCTGGAAGGAACTTCAGCAATTTCGGATTTTTATTGCGAATCACTTCTTCAATATTAATTAATTCTTTTTTCTGCGTATCGATCATATATCGAGGGTAAAAATAGGAGTTTGAAACTTAATGCAGTTACGAAAGCGATTTATACGTTGTAAATGAGTGCGAAATTTCTCCTGTCAATTGTTTAAGTTACCATTTTCAAAATTGGCCACTGGAGAAATAGTCTGTTTTTTGGTTTTTATCCGCTTAAAGAAGTTTGGATTAATAACTTACCAATCACTTTATCCCACCTTTTCCCAAAAAACCAAGATTTTATCCAACAAAAAAGATTGAAAAGTAGAAAAGAAGATTATTTGATTATTTTTTACTCAAAATGTTAATGAGAGCATACTTCTTCCAGAAACTAGATCCTTATGAATCGTCATGTTGAATAAACAATGCATTGTTTGTAAGTAGCTATAAAACAACAAAATAGACGCAAGTAGGAATCTTAACTTTGTAAGTATTATAAATCTGATATCCGACAGATTGCAAAATAATTTTAGGGAATAGCGGTTTTTCGCCATCATAAAAAGTTTTTAACAAAGTGGGGTAAAGTGGTAGGAAGTGGGAAAAATTAATTTACTTTTACCACTTGAAGCCCAATTGTGGGTTAACCTGACCAAAAGAAGATGACTCAATTTCTCGGAGAATTCGATTGTAAACTTGACGCTAAAGGGCGGATGAGTATGCCCTCGGGTTTGCGCAAGCAAATTTCTCCAGAGGCGAAAGAGAAGTTCGTATTGAATCGGGGTTTTGAAAATTGCCTGGCTTTGTATCCTATGGATGAGTGGCAAAAAATTTCTGCGGAGATAAATCAATTAAACATGTTCGTAAAAAAGAATCGTGAGTTTGCGCGATACTTCTATAGAGGAGCATCAGAATTGGAGTTGGATGCAGCGGGTCGTTTGTTACTTCCTAAACGTATGTGTGAATATGCTGGAATCGATAAGGATGTAATTCTTTCTGCATGGTCCAATAAAATTGAGATATGGTCGAAGGAAAAATTTGAGGCCATGTTAAATGACGAGCCGAGTGATTTTGCAACATTAGCAGAAGAAGTGATGGGGAAAATTAATCGAGGAGGCGAGCATGGTGAAGTATCATGAGCCAGTACTGCGTGATGCAGCTGTTGAGGGTTTGGCAATACAGCCTAATTCGATTTGTATTGATGTAACTTTTGGTGGTGGCGGACATTCACGAGCGATTCTTGAAAAATTAGAGAATGGTAGATTGATTGCATTTGATCAGGATATGGATGCTTTAGCAAATAAGCCTGATGACAAACGATTTGAATTAGTGCATGATAATTTTCGTAATCTACACTTTTGTTTGGAGGAAATAAAAGCAACTCCTGCAGATGCGTTATTAGCAGACTTAGGTGTTTCATCTCATCAATTTGATGAAGCGGCAAGGGGTTTTTCAATTCGTTTTAATGCGGGTCTCGATATGAGAATGGATCAGCGTTCGGAATTAACAGCAAAGGAGATTTTAAATTTTTATCAAGAGCACGAACTCATTAGAATTTTTCGTGAATACGGCGAATTAAAGAATGCAAAAAGAGTAATGCAAGCAATCGTTCGTGCACGTGCAATAAAACAAATTGAAACGGTTGATGAGTTAAAAACAATTGTAGCTGGTTGTGCGATGAGAGGTAAAGAACATTCTTTTTTAGCGCAGTTATTTCAAGCCTTGCGAATTGAAGTAAACGATGAGTTAGGAGCATTAAGAGATTTATTAGAACAGTCGCCAACTGTTTTGCGAGAAGGTGGAAGATTGGTAGTGATAAGCTATCATTCATTAGAGGATAGAATGGTGAAAAACTTTATCAATACAGGTAATACTGCAGGTGAACTTCAGAAAGATTTTTTTGGCAATGTGATCGGATTAAAATTTAAATCTATTACTCGTAAACCTGTAGAACCATCAGAAGAAGAAGTGTTAGCTAATCCGCGCTCTCGTAGTGCAAAAATGCGCATTGCCGAAAAATTATGAATCGAATTAAAAATCAAGAAGCGGAACAGCAACAAGAAAATGTTGTAAGGCCTGTAAAGCTAAAATCGAACGAAGGTGTTACCAGAAAATTTATTAATGCAATTAATGTATTTAGCTATTTCGATCGTAAATCAATTGTACAATTTATGCCTTTTGTATTTTTTCTTACTGCATGGGCTATAGTATATATCGCTAACAGTTTTGTTGCTGAAAGAACGATACGGGATATTGATAAAACAGAACGCGAGATAAAAGAATTGAGATCGGAATTCATTACTGCGAAGTCAGATTTGATGTATCGAAGTAAACTTTCTGAAGTTGCAAGTGCTATTGAAACGCAAGGATTAAAAGAAGCACGAATTGCACCCAAAAAGATTTTATTGCAAAAAACAACACGATCGGCAGAAGAGTAATTATTACAAAATCATTTAGTAAAATAAACAGTATCATTTCAGAATTTCAATACCATGCCTGAAAATAAAAAAGATATTCTTTGGAGAATTTACCTCGTATTTGCGGGATTTCTTCTCTTCGGCTTCGCCATACTAGGCAAGGTAGGTCATCTGCAATTTTCTGAAGGAGATTATTGGAAAAGGAAGGCTGATAGCTTAACGTTGAGGTATCAGAATATTGAACCGATGCGTGGTAATATTTATGCATCAGATGGAAGTTTATTAGCCACATCACTACCACGATATGATGTGCATGTGGATATGGTTTCTGCAGGAAAGGATAAGCAACTATTTTTAGATCAAGTAGATTCTTTATCAATATGTTTATCACAATTATTCGGTGACAAATCGAAGAGTGAATATAAGCGATTATTAAAAGATGCACGAAAGGATGGTGAGCGCTATTTTCTTTTAAAAAGAAATATTTCATTCAAAGAACAAAAGTCGTTACGCACATTTCCACTTTTTAGAATGGGGAAAAATAAAGGTGGTTTAATCATGACACAATTAAGCCGTCGTGAAAAACCGTTTCGGTTATTAGCCTCCAGAACTATTGGTTATAAAATTGATAATAAGGAAGTAGTGCCTGTGGGAATAGAAGGTGCATTTGATAGTCACTTACGAGGCGTAACAGGAAAAAGATTAATGCAAAGAATAGCAGGAAATGTTTGGAAGCCTGTTAATAATGATAATGAAATAGAACCGATGGATGGAAGTGATGTAATCACCACTATCGATTTGAATTTACAAGATGTTGCAGAGAACGCATTGATGAAACAGTTAGAATTGAATCAAGCTGATATGGGTTGTGCAATTTTAATGGAAGTAAGTACTGGACATATCAAAGCAATTGCAAATCTTAAAAGAGTAGATACGGATTCTTATAATGAAGAATTTAATTATGCAATAGCACAAGGTACTGAGCCCGGCTCTACTTTTAAACTTGCATCATTAATGGCAGCTATAGAAGATGGTTATGTTGAACTTGATGACCAAGTAGATACAAAGGGTGGTGTGATGGTATTAGCAGGAGGAACAAAAATGCGCGATTCACATGAAGGGCTCTATGGAAAGTTGTCGGTAAAGCAAGCATTTGCTCTTTCCTCCAATGTTGGTATTTCATCTTTAATAATGAAATATTATTCTAAAAATCCACAAGCCTTTATTACCCGATTAAAAGGATTGCATATTGCCGACACACTTGATCTGCAAATTCCTGGAGAAGCTTTTCCACAAATAAAAAACACCACAGATAAAGATTGGTCGAAAATTTCTCTTCCTTTTATTTCTATTGGATACGAATCAAAAATAACTCCATTACAACTTTTAACTTTTTATAATGCTGTAGCAAATAATGGTAAAATGGTTCAGCCTCTTTTTGTACAAGAAATAAGAAGTAAAGGTAGATTAGTAAAAAGTTTTCCAACAAAAGTAATGTCAGATTCTATTTGTTCACAACAAACAATTAAGAAGGCAAAATTATTATTGGAAGAAGTAGTTTCTAATGGAACGGCCTCCCAAATTAAACATGCACAATATACCATTGCAGGAAAAACTGGTACTGCACAAATTGCACAATCAACTGGATATAATAAGACAAGCTATCAAGCATCTTTTGTTGGATATTTTCCTGCCGACAAACCTAAATATAGTTGCATCGTAGTTGTTTATTCCCCTGGTACTGGTGTGTATTATGGGGCTTCAGTAGCATGTCCTGTATTTAAAGAAATAGCAGATAAAGTTTATGCATTGAACGTTGATATGCATGAAGAATTAAAACATGCTGCGGACTCTATTTATGCAGGTCTACCACAACTAAAAGCAGGTAGAACGAATCCAACGGCAATGGTTGAAAAAAAATTGGCACTTCCATTTCATACTCCAGAATCCAGTTGGCAAACTGTTAACAGTGAAATCTATTCCCCTGTTGATGATAAAGTTCCGAATGTAGTTGGAATGGGATTACGTGATGCAATGTTTTTATTAGAGGGACAGGGATTACAAGTAAAACCAATTGGAAGAGGAGCCGTTATTCGTCAATCAATTAATGCAGGGACTTCATTGCAAAAAGGGCAACAAATAATTATTGAATTAGGATAATGAAAATATTAAAGGATATACTTTACAAATCAGGTATCGAAGAGGTTTCAGGATCTACTTCTGTTATTATTCAATCTATTTGTTTTGATTCGCGCAAAGTAGATGCTGGTAGTTTGTTCATAGCTGTGAGAGGTATTAAAAATGATGGTCATATTTTTATTAATGATGTAATAGCGAAGGGAGCTATTGCAATAATTTGCGAAGAATTACCAAGTGAAATAAAAGAAGGAATTACCTATGTACGTGTTCGAGATGCTGCAATTTCCTTAGCACATGTAAGCTCCAATTTTTTTGATAACCCTTCTACTAAATTGAAATTAATTGGAGTTACTGGAACGAATGGAAAAACAACAACAGTTACATTACTGCATAGTTTATTTAGTAAGTTAGGATTTAAAGCAGGATTGTTAAGTACAGTACGTAATTTAATTATTGATACAGAAGTTACGGCGACTCATACAACACCTGATCCATTGCAGTTAAATTTATTGCTTGCAAAAATGGTAGAGTTAGGTTGCGTCTATTGCTTTATGGAAGTTAGTTCACATGCGGTTGTTCAACATCGAATTACAGGGTTGCAGTTTGCAGGTGGAGTTTTTACAAATATCACACGCGATCACCTCGATTATCATAAAACTTTTGATGAATATATCCGTGCTAAAAAGGGATTCTTTGACATCCTTGATGAGAATTCTTTTGCATTAGTAAATGCCGATGATCGAAATCATAAAATTATGGTGCAGAATACTAAAGCAACCATTAAAACATATTCTATGAAAAGTGTTTCGGATTATAAAGTTCGAATCATTGAAAATAATTTTGCTGGATTATTATTGAGTATCGATAATCAAGATGTATTGTGTCGTTTGGTAGGAAGTTTTAATGCCTATAATCTTTTAGCTGTTTATGCAACATCATTATTGTTACAAGAAGACAAATTATTAGTACTAACGGCACTAAGTAGTTTAACTGCTCCTGAAGGTAGATTTCAATATATCACTAGTGCAAATGGAGTAATTGGAATTGTTGACTATGCGCATACCCCAGATGCACTTGAAAATGTTTTATTAACGATAAAAGATATTAGAACAGGTAATGAACAAGTGATTACTGTGATCGGATGTGGTGGTGATAGAGATGCAGGTAAACGTCCGCAAATGGCTGCTATTGCTTGCGAGAATAGTGACAAAGTAGTACTCACTTCAGATAATCCTCGTAGTGAAGATCCTGCTGAAATAATTGCAGAAATGCAAAAAGGTGTACCGCCTCAACATTACCGCAAAACATTGTCGATTGCTGATAGAAAAGAGGCCATAAGAACAGCTTGTGCATTAGCCAAATCAGGCGATATTATTCTTTTAGCAGGAAAAGGTCATGAAAAATATCAAGAGATAAAAGGGGTTAAATATCCATTTGATGATTTAGAAGTGTTGGAAGAATCATTTCAATTAATTTAAAAAGATGTTATATTATTTATTTGATTATTTAGATAGGGTTTACGATCTGCCAGGAGCAGGATTGTTCCGATTTCTCTCGTTTAGAGCAGCGATGGCAATTATTACTTCTTTAGTAATTACTTTGTTTTTAGGAAAATATATTATTCGATTATTGCTTCGATTGCAAGTGGGTGAAACAGTACGTGATCTCGGATTAGATGGGCAAAAAGCAAAGCAAGGAACGCCTACTATGGGTGGATTAATAATTCTTGCTGCAATTCTTATTCCTACTATATTATTTACCAAGTTGGATAATGTATACATCGTGATCATGCTTATCTGTACGATCTGGTTAGGTTTGATTGGGTTTTTAGATGATTATATTAAAGTTTTCAAAAAAGATAAAGAAGGATTACGTGCTAAATTTAAAGTAATAGGGCAAGTAGTACTAGGAATTATTGTTGGTTCTATACTTTATTTCAATCCTAATGTTGTTGTTCGTGAAAAAATTGCAAAACCACATATTGTCATGAATCAACAAAATACGTTGATTGATGACATGAAAGAATCAGAGGGAATTTTGTTTAATCGTGAAAGTGAAAAATCAACAAAGACAACGATTCCCTTTTTAAAAGATAATGAATTTGATTACGCATCCCTTACATCATGGGCTGGAAAAAATTCAATATGGTTATTACCCATTGTATTTATTGGAATCATTACATTAATTATTACAGCCGTTTCTAATGGAGCAAATATTACAGATGGTATTGATGGATTAGCAACAGGAACTTCTGCAATAGTAGGAGCAACACTTGCTGTTTTTGCTTATGTATCAGGTAACTCTGTTTTTGCGGATTATTTACATATTCTTTATTTACCAAATGTTGGTGAATTAATGGTTTTCATGAGTGCATTTGTAGGTGCTTGTGTAGGATTCTTATGGTACAACTCTTATCCTGCCCAAGTATTCATGGGTGATACAGGAAGCTTAGCACTTGGGGGAATTATTGCAGCGTATGCAGTTGCTGTTCGAAAGGAATTACTCATACCAATTATCTGCGGAATATTCTTAATAGAAAATGTATCAGTAATGATGCAGGTAAGTTATTTCAAATACACGAAGAAAAAATATGGTGAAGGAAAAAGAATATTCAAGATGTCACCCTTGCATCATCATTATCAAAAGTTAGGATATCACGAATCCAAAATTGTTACCCGATTTTGGATCATCGGAATTATGCTTGCGATTCTAAGTGTTGTTACATTAAAATTACGATAGTTTAATTATTACGCATATTAAAATGAATACTAACAAAAAAATAGTAATTCTTGGCGCTGCTGAAAGTGGTGTTGGTTCTGCTATTCTAGCTAAGAAGCTAGGAATGGAAGTATTCGTTTCTGATGCAGGAAAGATTGCAGATAAGTATAAAAATGAACTTATTGATCGCGCAATTGATTTTGAAGAAGGTGTTCATTCTATAGAAAAAATTCTTGGTGCAGCAGAGGTTATTAAGAGCCCTGGTATTCCTGAAAAAGCAGCAATTATAATAGAGTTGCGCAATAAAAATATTTCAGTGATTTCTGAAATTGAATTTGCTGGTCGGTATACAAAAGCAAAAAAAATATGTATCACTGGAACGAATGGCAAAACAACAACAACACTTTTAACTTATCATATCCTACAGAAAGCAGGTTTCAATGTTGGTTTAGCAGGTAACATTGGAAAAAGTTTTGCATGGCAAGTTGCAGAAGAAAATTTTGATTTTTATGTTTTGGAGTTAAGCAGTTTTCAATTAGATGGATGCTATGATTTTAAAGCAGATATAGCCATTCTCACCAATATTACTCCCGATCATCTTGATCGTTATGAATATCAATTACAGAATTATATTAATTCCAAATTTAGGATTTTACAAAATCAAACTGCTGATGATGTATTTATATATAGTGCAGATGACTCACTAAGTATGGAAGAAATCAATAAAAAAGATTTAAAAATGCAACGTTATCCTTTTTCTATAAAACAAAAAGAAGGGATGACCGCATTTGTTGAAAACGAAGAACTAACCATCCAAACCCATAACCAACTTCTAACTATGTCGATTCACGATCTGGCCTTAACAGGGAAACACAACCTGAATAATTCAATGGCTGCAGGAATTGCGGCGCGCATTCTTGAAATACGCAAAGATGTAGTACGGGAAAGTTTTTCCGACTTCGAAAACATCGAGCACCGACTTGAGTTCGTGAATACCGTTCATGGTATTGAATTCATTAACGATTCAAAAGCAACGAATGTAAATTCCACATGGTATGCATTAGAAAGCATCAACACTCCCATTATTTGGATTGCTGGTGGCGTAGATAAAGGAAATGATTACACTATTCTTTCTGAATTGGTACAATCACGTGTAAAAGCTATTATTTGTATGGGTGTCGATAATAAAAAAATTATTGAGGCATTTAAAGATATTGTCCCAATAATTATTGAAACCTCATCTGCTGATGAAGCAGTTCAGGCAGCATATCGCTTAGGTAAAAAGGGAGATAATGTATTGTTGTCACCTGCATGTGCAAGCTTTGATTTATTTGAAAACTACGAAGATCGTGGAAGAAAATTTAAAGCTGCCGTTCGTGCGTTGTAGTTTTTATTATAGAAAAATTTTAAATTCAATTTCAAAACAAATCAAATGACTTGGCTGGAAAGTTATTTTAAAGGTGATCGTACAATTTGGCTGATCGTAATATTATTATCGATCCTTAGTACGCTTGCCGTTTATAGTTCCACAGGAACGCTTGCGTATAAATACCAATCGGGTAATACCGAATATTATTTATTTAAGCATTTCATTATTTTATTATTTGGTTTCGGATTAATGTATTTCGGGCATTTAGTGAAATATAATTTTTATGCGCGAATATCGAAGATAGCGATATTACTTGCTGTTCCTTTATTGCTACTTACACTCTTAATGGGGAGTAATATTAATGATGCAAGTCGTTGGCTTACTTTACCAATTGTAAATTTATCTTTTCAAACTTCCGATTTTGCGAAGGTTGCATTGATACTTTATATCTCTCGTGTATTGTCAAAAAAGCAAGATAACATTAAGGATTTCAAACAAGCATTTATTCCTGTCATGCTTCCTGTTGTTATTGTGTGTGGATTAATTCTCCCGGCAAATTTTTCTACATGTGCAGTGTTATTTGCAACATCATTAGTAATTATGTTTATTGGCAGAATAAATATGAAATATATTTTGTCGCTTATCGGGATTGGAGTTGTAGCTTTTGGTTTGTTTTTATTTGTTGCCTATTTAACAGGATATGAAGGACGAATAAAAACATGGAAATCTAGAATTGAAAATTTTAAAAATGGTGAGGCTGATGGAAATTATCAAGTACAGCAAGCAAAGATTGCAGTTGCTACAGGTGGAATATTTGGGAAAGGTCCTGGAAATAGTTCACAAAGAAATTTTCTTCCGCATCCGTATTCAGATTTTATTTTTGCAATTATTATTGAAGAGTATGGAATGTTAGGAGGGACCATCGTACTGTTTTTATACCTACTTCTCTTTTACCGAGCCATGCAAATTGTGAAACGAACCGAGCGCGCATTTGCAGCGCTGATAACAATAGGTTGTGCATTCAGTTTAGTATTTCAAGCATTGATAAATATGGCTGTGGCAGTAAATCTATTTCCTGTTACTGGTCAACCTTTGCCGATGTTAAGTATGGGCGGCACTTCGATTTGGTTCACCAGTTTGGCATTAGGAATTATTTTAAGTGTGAGTAGTGAAATTGAGAAACCTGAAACAGAGGAGGAGAATACCGTTGCCATCGCCTAAAAACATACGGGTAATAATTAGTGGAGGAGGAACAGGTGGTCACATCTTTCCTGCTATTGCTATTGCGAATGCATTAAAAGCGATTGATCCTACTATCGAATTATTATTTGTGGGTGCTGAAGGAAAAATGGAAATGGAAAAGGTTCCAGCCGCAGGTTTTGCGATTGAAGGATTACCTATAGCTGGAATTAAGCGGGAATTATCATTATCAAATCTTTCATTTCCGATGAAGTTGATGCTTAGCTTAAGTAAAGCAGGATCTATCATTAAAAAATTTCGGCCTGATGTTGCTGTTGGTGTTGGTGGTTATGCTAGCGGACCATTATTGTTTTCAGCAAACCGACAGCAAATTCCATCATTAATTCAAGAGCAAAATTCTTTTCCTGGTATTACCAATAAAATTCTTTCACGTAAAGCAAAAAAGATTTGCGTTGCTTATGAAGGGATGGAAAGATTTTTCCCTAAAGACAAAATTATTTTTACAGGAAATCCGGTGCGTGAAGATATCCGAATGATTGATGGAAATAAAAATGATGCAGCTATGTTTTTTCAATTAGATTCGCATCGTGAAACGATTTTAGTAGTAGGAGGTAGCCAAGGTGCAAGAAGTATCAATCATGCTATTCTTGCTGGCTTATCAAAAATTGCAGAGTCAGGAGTTCAGTTAATCTGGCAAACAGGAAAAAGTTTTTTGCCAGAAGCGAAGATGGAAATTGAAAAATTGAATATCACTTCGATACGCGCCTTTGATTTTATAAGCAGAATGGATTTAGCGTATGCAATGGCTGACATTGTTGTAGCAAGAGCTGGAGCAAGTACTGTTTCTGAATTGTGTATTGTAAAAAAACCTTCCATCCTTGTTCCTTTACCAACTGCCGCTGAAGATCATCAAACAAAAAATTGTATGTCGCTTGTTGATCGTGATGCAGCAATATTAGTTGCTGATAAAGACACACAACAAAAACTAATTAACGAAGCGCTACTTCTTATCAACAATTCCGACTTGCGTAAACAACTAGCTGCTAATATTGCACCCCTTGCACGACCACATGCAGCAAATGAAATTGCACAACAAGTTTTATCATTAATAAAAAGAAAATAAATGTCACTTAACGGAATGCAACCTATACGTTTTGTTTATCTACTCGGGGTGGGTGGAATAGGCATGAGCGCGATTGCACGTTATTTTTTGGCAGATGGAAAAACTGTTTCGGGTTATGATAAAACAAGTACGCCTTTAACAAATGAATTACAGCAGGAAGGAATTCAAATTCATTTTGATGATGATATTAATTTAATTCCTTCTGATGTTCGTAATCTGGAAAATAAAAATCAAACTTTAATAATTTTAACACCCGCGGTTCCTGCGCATCATTCTGAATTGGAATTTTTTCGCAATCATAATTATCAGATTGTTAAGCGCTCGAAAGTGTTGGGTATGTTAACAGCAGATCATTACACACTTGCTGTTGCGGGTACACATGGAAAGACTACTACATCATCAATCCTTGCTCATATTTTGCAAACTGCGAAAATGAATTGCACTGCTTTTCTAGGAGGCATTTCGGTTAATATTGGATCAAATTTATTATTAGGTGATCCTTCAGCTCCTGAACATAAAGTTGTAGTGGAGGCGGATGAATTTGATCGTTCTTTTCTTGCATTGTTTCCTGATTTAGCTGTGATTACTTCGATGGATGCCGATCACTTAGATATTTATGGCGATCATCAACAGATGAAGTCTACCTATCAAGAATTTGCAAATCAAGTGAAGTTAGGAGGGATTCTTCTCTACAAAAAAGGATTACCACTTGATCCAGTTCATGCAACGATGATGACGTATTCAATTAGCGAAGATGGTGCTGATTATCGTGGAAAAAATATTCAAGTGAAGGATGGTCAATATCATTTTGATTTGGTAACACCTGGATTTATTTTGGAAGAGTTAACGCTTGGTTTGCCTGGTCGTCATAATGTGGAGAATGCAGTTGCCGCATCTGCAATGGCCATCGAATGTGGAGTTGATCTTTCTTCATTACAAAATGCGCTGTCAACATATTCGGGTGTACGTCGTCGTTTTGAATTTCATATTCGCAATGCAGATGTTGTTTATTTAGATGATTATGCTCATCACCCACAAGAGCTTAGAGCGGCCATACAATCTGTTCGTGAATTGTATCCTACAAAAAAGATAACAGGAATATTTCAGCCGCATTTGTTCTCACGTACACGTGACTTTGTGGATGGCTTTGCAGAAAGTTTAAGTTTGTTAGACCAACTTTATTTGCTCGACATATATCCAGCGCGTGAATTACCAATTGAAGGAATAACTTCAGCAATCATTCTTGAAAAAGTAACGATCAGCGAAAAGCAAATCATCGCAAAAGAAGAATTATTAACAGTGTTGAAGAAAAACAAACCTGAAGTGTTGATCACATTAGGAGCAGGAGATATCGATCAGTTAGTTCAACCTATCACTCAAGTTTTATCTGTATAATCATGAATCTGAAACCTAAAATACGCCAGATCCTTGTTATTGGTGCTTGGATTATTACTTCGGCAACGGTATTTACACTGCTAGGATTCGCCAATAAACGTCAACAACAATTGTTGTGTAAGGAAGTAGATGTTCATATTGATGAAACAGTAAATCATGAATTTATTGATCAGCATGATATTCAAGATTTGATAAATACGAAGGGAAAAGTGATAGGAAAAGCGCTTGGTTCAATCAACACTGCATTGTTAGAAAAAATTATTTTGACGAACCCTTTCGTTAATCGTGCTGAAGTATATTCATCCATTGATGGAACTCTTCATGCTGATGTGTTGCAGCGTGATCCAATTGTTCGGATTATAAATATGCACGACGAACAATTTTACATTGATAAGCAAGGGAAATTCATGCCTGTATCGTCTCATTATACTCCTCCAGTGATAGTTGCAAATGGTTTTATTTTCAATACATATACGGAAATGAAAATTCAAGATCAAGTAGTAGTTGCTGATACCTCTACGGATTCATTAGCTGTTCCACACATGATAAATCAAGTTTATACGTTAGCAAAATATATTGAGGCAGATTCTTTTTGGACTGCAAATACGGAACAGATTTATGTGAATGGTTCGCAAGAGTTGGAGTTGATTCCTCGAATAGGAAATCATCGAATTGTAATTGGTGATACAACAAATCTTGCAGATAAATTCAAACGATTAATGGTATTTTATCAAGAAGGACTTAGTAAAACAGGATGGAATAATTACAGTGTTATCAATCTCAAATTCCGCGATCAGGTAGTTTGTACCAAAATCAAAATGTAAATGGAGCATACAGGGATCATAGTTGGCCTCGACATCGGGACTACAAAAATTGCAGCGATCGTTGGTCGTAGAAATGAATTTGGCAAAGTGGAAATTCTCGGCATGGGACGTTCGGAATCATTAGGCGTGATGCGCGGAATGGTTGCCAACATTGAAAAAACAGTTACCTCCATCAGAGAAGCTGTTGCGGAAGCAGAAGCAAAATCTGGTGTTGAAATATCTGATGTTCATGTTGGAATTGCTGGTCAGCATATAAAAAGTATGCAGCATCGTGGCATGATTACACGACATGATATCAAAGATGAAATTAGTCAAAAGGATATTAATTCTATCATCGATGACATGTACAAACTTGCGATGCCTCCCGGCGAAGAAATTATTCATGTAATTCCGCAAGAATTTATCGTTGACAATGAACAAGGCATTAAAGATCCAATCGGAATGTCGGGAATTCGTCTCGAAGCAAATTGTCACATCATCACAGGATTAATAACTGCAGCAAATAATATTCACAAATGTGTTATCAAAGCGGGATTAAAAACAGTTGATTTAATTCTTGAGCCTCTTGCATCTGCGGAAGCTGTTCTTACAGAAGAAGAAAAGGAAGCGGGCGTTGTTTTAGTCGACATTGGAGGTGGTACAACTGACCTTGCAATTTTTCAAGATGGAATTATTCGACATACTGCTGTGATTCCTTTTGGTGGAAATGTAATTACTGAAGATATTAAAGAAGGATGTTCTATCATTCGCAATCAAGCAGAGTTATTAAAAGTGAAATTCGGTTCTGCATTGTCGAAGCAGATGAAGGATAATGAAATTGTTTCTATTCCAGGATTACGTGGAAGAGAGCCCAAAGAAATATCAGTAAAAAATCTTGCCTCCATCATTCAAGCGCGAATGGAAGAGATTATTGAAAATGTATATTACGAAATTAAGAGTTCCGGATTTGAGAAAAAATTGATTGCAGGAATTGTCATCACTGGTGGTGGTGCACAACTAAAACATATCACTCAATTAGTGGAATACATTACAGGAATGGATACGCGTATAGGATATCCAAATGAACATTTAGGAAAAGGAATGGACGAAGTAAAAAGTCCAATGTATGCAACAGGAGTAGGATTAGTGATAAAAGGATTGTTAGACGTAGAGAAAAAACGTCGTCGTCCGAATACTATTCCAGATATTAATGCAGAAATTCCTGCGCCAGAAACAGCACCTAAAGGACGATGGTTCGATATCTTCTTCAAAGGTGGCAAAGAAATTTTCGGTGATGAAGGCGAAGATCAACGACTTTAAAATATATTCATTTATTAAATCAGCATAAAAAAATTAAAACATAAAACCATGACGCAGCAAGAATTTCCCAATCAAAAAGCTTCCTCGCTCATTCAGTTCGATATTCCGACTGATGCAACATCTATCATTAAAGTTATTGGTGTTGGAGGCGGTGGTAGTAACGCAGTAAACCACATGTATCGCCAAGGTATCAAAGGTGTAGAATTTGTTGTTTGTAATACTGATCAACAGGCACTTGATATTAGTCCGGTTCCAATAAAAATTCAATTAGGTCCAGGATTAACACAAGGTCGTGGTGCAGGATCTATTCCTGAAGTAGGAAAGCAAGCAGCTATAGAAAATATTGATGAACTTCGTCGTATCATGAACCCTGATACCAAGATGGTTTTTATCACTGCTGGGATGGGTGGTGGAACTGGTACTGGTGCAGCGCCAATCATTGCAGGCGTGGCTCGTGAAATGGGTGTGCTTACTGTTGGTATCGTTACAATTCCTTTTGCATTTGAAGGACGTAAACGTAAACAACAAGCGGAACTTGGCTTAGAAGAAATGAAGAAAAATGTTGATGCACTTTTGATTATCTGTAATGATAAACTGCGTGACATTTATGGTAATCTAAATTTAACAAAAGCATTCGGACATGCTGATGATGTATTAACAGTTGCTGCGAAAAGTATTGCGGAAATCATCACCAACACCATGCACATGAATGTTGACTTTGCAGATATTCAAACGGTAATGAAAGAAAGTGGTGTTGCTATCATGGGATCTGCAACAGCTGAAGGAGATAATCGTGCAGTGAGAGCTGCTGAGCAGGCATTGGATTCACCTTTATTGAATGATCGTTATATTGAAGGCGCACGTTATATTCTATTAAATATTTCTAGTGGTGCTTCTGAAGTTACTATGGATGAAGTAGGTGAGATCAATGATTTTATTCAAGCACAAGCGGGTCAATCAGCCGACATCATTATGGGTATTGGACATGATGATACGTTAGGTGATAAAGTTGCAGTTACTGTTATCGCAACAGGATTTAAAACCAATCAGCAAAAGGTTACTGAATTACAAAAGCCTGATAAAATCGTTTTCAAATTAGAAGACGAAAAGAAATCGAATGTTGTTGTTGAAGAAATAAAATCACAAACTGTTGTGAATAATGAACCAGCGCCAATTTCTTTTGATGTTATTGATCCACTTGAACCAGTACTGATCATTCGTGAAAGTATTTCTATTTCTACAGTTATTGAAGAAGTAGAAGAGAACGAAGAGAGGATCGTTCATTCATTAACTGATATGAATTTTTATGATTCAATTCCTGATCAAGAAATTGAAGAAGTAAATTATCATCAAGCACCAGTATTGGATTTTCCATCTGCTGTGGAAGAACCCATGATTCGTCATTCATTAAACAATGAAGCATCACGAGAAGAAGAAAATATTTCTTCTCCGGAAGATGAGATGTATCGTCGTTCACGCGAGCGTATCATGCGATTGAAAGAAGTAAGTTATAAAATGAGTTCACCAAATGGATTGGCTGATTTAGAGAGAGAGCCGGCATACAAACGTAAAAATGTAAAGCTGGAAAATGTTCCGAACTCTGGTGATTCATCGATTTCTCGTTATACACTTTCGTTAGATGAGAAGCCGGAACTTCGTCAGAATAATTCATTTCTTCATGATCGCGTTGATTAATTAATAAAGAGAAACATGGGACTCGAACAAAATATAATGGTGGAGTTGAAGGCGGCAATGTTAGCAAGGAATGAAGCCGGACTTCGTGGATTACGTGCAATTAAATCTGCAATACTTTTAGTGAAGACCAGCGAAGTTGGAAAAGAACTTACGGAAGAAGATGAAATAAAAATCTTGCAGAAGTTAGTAAAGCAACGTCGTGAATCATTAGATATTTATGTACAACAAAATCGCGAAGATTTAGCAGCTACGGAACGACAAGAAATAGAAGTGATTGAAAAGTTTCTTCCGCAAATGATGAGTGAAGATGAAGTGCGTAAAGTTGTTGAAAGCACTATTGCAAGTTTGGGTGCAACATCGCCTGGTGAGATGGGAAAAGTAATGGGTGCTGTTACCAAACAATTAGCAGGAAAAGCTGACAATAAAATGGTATCGGCATTAGTAAAGCAATTGCTCGGATCATAAAATAATTATTTATAAAAGTGAGGCTGTCTTTAATGAAGATGGCCTCTCTTTTTTTTTATGGGAGTTCAACGTTGCTTCACATATAATTTTATTATCTTTAAGAAATGAAACGGGATATAAATTGTATTTTTCTAAAAATAGTCGTGTTACTGCTTTCTGCGTCTAGTAGTAGTTTCGCACAATTTAATTTAGTTCCTAATCCTGGTTTTGAGGTTTATGATACTTGTCCGAGCTATTCAAGTCTATTAATTGAACCTTATCGTGCTATCTATTATGCAATACCTTGGTTCCAGGCAAATGTTAATGTAAGCAGTACAGATTACTTTTAATAGTTGTGATACTAATTCAAATGCGTTAAATGTACCATTTAATTACGAAGGCTACCAAATTGCAAAAACAGGAATTGGTGGTTATATTTCTCCGCAAAATAATGTTCGGGAGTATTTAGAAGTACAACTTACCGATTCATTAATTGCAGGAAAAAAATACTGTGTTTCATTTTATGTAAGTTTTGCAAATAAAAGTGCAACCTCAATTGATGGAATTGGTGCATATCTATCAAAATCTATAATACAATATAATTCACCGTAATTACTTCTGTTACCATATCAACCACAAATTGAAAACCTTTCAGGTAATATTATTTCTGACACTTCAATTTAGGTAAATATTTATGGTGAATTTTATGCGACTGGAGGAGAAAAATATATCACAATTGGTAATTTTAAAGATGATGCTCATACAACGTATATTCGAAATATGAATGGATTTCCACATGCTTATTCATTCTACTACATTGATGATGTTTCGGTAATACTTTGTGATAGTACTGTGGGTATTAATGAAAATGATTGGCAAAAAAGTTTTACTATTTCACCTAATCCTGCTCAAAATAGTATTAGCTTAAATAATTTACCAAAGCAAGTGAGTGCTATTTTTATTTATGATTTGCAAGGTGAAATGTTATTAAGAGAAAATGATATTTCTATTTTACCATGCAAGTATGCTATTAATATTTCCAATTTTAGTTCTGGAATTTATTTTGTTAAAGTGGTAACGAAGGAGGGAATTGTTACAAGGAAAATCATGAAAGAGTAGTTGCAATTGAAATGAAATTATTTTTAATTGGTTTTTTAAAAAGTGACTCGTAATTCGTAATTTTTAATTCATTTCAAAAGACCTCCCCTTACCCCTCCAAAGAAAGGGAATTTAATTTAGGACAGAAAAATATTCTTAGATATATATTTATTTTTTATTTCGTAATCCGATAGCAATTGGAACTGCTTCAGACAATTTGAATCACTTACAGAAGTAAAAACTAATTTTCGCTAAAATCTAAATCATAAAAATCATTGTAATCACCAAAATCATAGTTCAGACAAATTTCAATCCTGCGTGCCATAAAGTCCTTTACTTTATGGTTCAAGTCCCGCCCAAATTCGAATTTTAAAGCCATCTTGTAAAATAGTTAAATACTGTATTTGAAGGTAACTCACTAAAAAGTAGACATTTATTGTTAATCTGCCATAAACGAAATTTAAAAAATCAATGTAACAACTTATGTAAGATTTACGTAAGAAAAGCACCAAAAATTGTCACATTGTTTAAAAATTCCATTTAAGATGTTGCGGAGAACCAAAGCAATTCTTTTAGTTATTTCGACTATTCTGATATTAATCTGTCAATCAAACAGAGCATCAGCACAAGCGCCAATAGCTTTATTCGATATTAATGATTCCATTGTTTGCGTTGGGAATATTGTTTCATTTACTGATGTAAGTACCGCAGGAGGAGCAGCGATTACAGGTTGGGCCTGGGATTTCGGAGATTTAGGAACTTCAACAAATCAAAATCCAACGCACTCCTATTCTGTTGGTGGAAATTATACTGTAACCTTAATAATAACAGATGCTACAAATAATAAGGACACCATAACACATACTGTTTATGTGTTACTTGCAAAAGCATTACAAAATACTGTAAGAATATGTGCGCCACAAAGTTCAACTACCATCGTTGCATTAGATCCTAATATAGCTGGCGTTACCGGAACATGGTTTACTTCAAGCTCTGCTGTTATTGCTAGTCCAGGAAATGATACTACTGTAGTTTCTAATTTAATTAGCGGATCGTATCTAATTTTTTGGGTAGTATCCGATGGAACATGTTCAGATGCAGATCAGGTTACGATAATAGTTGATCAACCAGTAATAACAAATGCAGGTATTGATCAAAATATTTGTTCTACTTCTGGTACAGCTACAATGGCTGCAACAAATCCATCACCAGGTACTGGACTTTGGACAACAACAAGTAGTGCAACAATTACAAATCCACCAAGTAGAACATCAACAATTACCGGATTAACAACACCAGGAACGTATGTTTTTGTTTGGACAACAACCAATGGTTCATGTGTTGCAAAAGATACCATGCAAATTATTGTGTTGAGCCCTATTGTATCGAATGCTGGTGTTGATCAAAGTGTGTGTAATTCAAATCCTACAACAACATTAGCAGGCAATAATGCAACACTAGGAAATGGTTTGTGGACAACATCTGGAAGTGCAATAATAACAACTCCAACAAGTAATACTTCTGGTGTAACAGCATTAGCAAATGGAATAAATACTTTTATTTGGACCATCACCAATGGTGCATGCATTACTAAAGATACTGTTTTAGTAAATGTAAGTACGCTAATAGTTGCAGCTGCTGGAAATGATTTTCAAGTTTGTACTTCCACTGGAACAGGTACATTGAATGGAAATAATCCTGCACCTGGCACTGGACTTTGGACTGCAATAAATGGAGGTACAATTACATCTCCAACATCAAGCACAACTACGGTAACAGGATTAACGGTTAATGGCTTTTATAAATTTGTATGGACCATCACCAATGGTGCTTGCGTGAGTATGGATACGGTTACCATAATTGTTAAATCTCCGGTGATTGCAAATGCAGGTATTGATCAGAATTTATGTAATGCAACAAGTACAACATTAATTGGAAATAGTCCTGCACCAGGAACAGCTTTATGGACAACAACAAGTACCGCTAGTATATCAAGCCCATCATCAGCAAATACAAATGTTAGTAATTTACATACAGGAAATTATACTTTTATTTATTCCACTTCTTTTGGAGCATGCATAAGTAGAGATACAATTATTATTCATGTAGATACTTTATTGATTGCAAATGCAGGTATTGATCAACAAATTTGTGAGTCGAATCCAACAACAACACTTGCTGGAAATAATCCCACCCCGGGAACTAGATTATGGACAAAAATAAATGGTGGAACTATAACCAATCCAACGAGTGCTACTTCTACAGTAACAGGAATTCCAGCAGGATCAAATTTATTTGTATGGACTATTACGAATGGAACTTGTGTGAGCAGAGATACCGTTCGAATTACTGTGAATGTTCAAGTACCTGCAAATGCGGGATTAGATGATGAAATTTGTCAAGGAGATATTTCAGGACTTTCTGCAAATGATCCATCACCTGCGATTGGTTTATGGTCAACACCAAGTTCTGCAATTATTGCAAATGTTTCTAATGCGAATTCAACAGTAAGTGGTTTTACAAATGCTGGAATTTATGCATTTATATGGACAGTTACCAATGGTGCTTGCGTATTACGCGACACAGTTCGCATACTCGTTGATTCGTCAATTGTTGCACATGCCGGAGCAGATCAAATTTTTTGTGGTTCAACAACTGCAACAATAATTGGAAATAATCCTACACCTGGAGTTGGTCTTTGGACATCATTAGGAACAGCAAATATAACAAGTGCAAGTTCCGCGAGCACAACAGTTACTAATCTCGCTTACGGAAATAATTTATTTATTTGGACCATCACTAATAATTTTTGTGTAAGTAGTGATACAATAAATATAAAGCGAGATTCCTTAATCACCGCAAATGCAGGAGTTGATCAACAAATTTGTTCGAGTACAGCAACAGCAACATTAACAGGAAATAATCCATCATCAGGAAGTGGAACATGGTCTGCTATCAGTAGTGGAACAATTACAAATCCAACTTCTGCAACCACAACTATTTCAGGATTGAATACTGCGGGCACCTATAATTTTGTGTGGTCGATAACGAATGGAACATGTACGAGTAGAGATACAGTAATTATTTCCGTTGATAGTAATGTTGTTGCAAATGCAGGTCCTGATCAACAACTTTGTGAAACGCAAACTTCTACAACGCTTTCTGCAAATGCAATAACAGTTGGAGTAGGAATATGGTCAACAACTAGTACAGCAGGAATTACGGATGTATTAAATCCCTTCACAAGTGTTACAGGATTAACAGTTGGTACCTACCAATTTGTATGGACTGTTACCAATAATAATTGTGAAACGTATGATACAATTACTGTTGTTGTAGCGCCACTTTCAACAGTTGCAAATGCCGGTGCTGATGATGCATATTGCGCATCCATAAATGGAATAACAATTAAAGGAAATGATCCACTAGTAGGAACAGGTTTGTGGACTAGTTTAGGTACAGCGATTGTGGATACTGCAACTGCATCACTTACAACAATTAGTAACCTTGCAATTGGTCAAAATTTATTTATTTGGACAATTTCTAATGGTGCATGTTCAAGTTCCGATACAGTTATCATTTCGTCTAATGCAAATCCAAATGTTGATGCAGGCCCCGATCAATTTACTTCTTCAGGAGTTCCTGTAAATCTTGGCGGTTCCCCTACTGCAAGTTCTGGAACTTCTCCATATATTTATACTTGGAATCCAGCAATTAATTTAAATGATAGTTCAATTTCAAATCCTATTGCAACCGTATTTGTTACACAACAATTTTCGGTTATTGTAACGGATAGTCTTGGTTGCAGTGGTACAGATACAGTGATGATTTTTATTAATAATCCTCCAGATGCAATCAATGATACGATAGTTACGAATGAAGATTCGATAACAGTAATTATTGAACTAGGAAATGATACCGACCCTGATAATAATATTAACCCAGGAGCAGTTCAAATAATTGGTGGTCCTTCAAATGGTACTGCTATTGTTAATCCGATAACGGGTGCAATTACCTATACACCAACTTTAAATTATTTCGGTGCTGATAGTATTCACTATGCGGTTTGTGATTCTGGTATCCCTGTTTATTGTGATAGTGCTTGGATATATATTAATGTTCTTCCAATAAATGATGCACCAATAGCTGTTGATGATACCATTTCAACTCCTGAAGATTCATGTGTGCAAATTGCAGTATTGTTGAATGATACAGATATAGAAAATGGAATTCATTTCGGTTCACTTGCAATATTATCGGGCCCCAATAATGGTACAGCAACAGTTGATACTTTGACAGGAATAATAACTTATTGCCCTAATCCGAATTTTTATTCGAATGATACTTTAATTTATATTATTTGTGATAATGGCACTCCAATTTTATGTGATACGGCTATGGTTATCATCACTGTGATTCCTAAAAACGATGCCCCAATTGCATTGAATGATTCTACATCATTGTGCTCCGTAGATTCTATTGTTTATAACGTACTAATTAATGATATCGATCCTGAGGGAGATTCATTATTTGTGTCCATACTTTCTGGACCATTTCATGGAACCGCAACAATATCTCCAACACAACAAATTTCTTATATCGCTACTCCATTTTATAATGGATTAGATTCTGTTGCTTACCAAGTTTGTGATAATGGAATTCCATCACGTTGCGATACAGCATACTTGTTTATCACCGTGCATTCATCGCCACAAGTTGCAACTGCAATCACCAATAACCGTTGCTTTGGTGATAGTTTAGGTACTATTGATATCACCGTTACTGGTAATGCACCCTATTTAATTAACTGGAGTAATTCGGAGGTCAGTCAAGATATTGATAGTCTTGCAACAGGAATTTATATACTATTATTAAGTGATACTTTTGGCTGCGCTGTTACAATGAATGATACAGTAACAGGGCCATTAATTCCTTTAACTGCGCTATCAAACTTGCAACCTGTACTTTGTCATAACGATAGCACTGGAGCCATCGATCTTCAATTACAAGGCGGTACCTTTCCATATACTTTTGTTTGGAATAATGCAGATACCACAGAAGATATTGCGAATTTAATTGCCGGTGTTTATTCAGTTTTGATTGCTGATTCAAATGGATGTACACTTAGTGTTTCACATGCCATTCTTCAACCAGATAGTTCTTTATCAGCAAGTATAATAGTGACGAATATCAAATGTGCAGGTGACAGTTCTGGTTTCATTGCATTAACTGTAAATGGTGGAACACCTGCTTATTCTTTTGTGTGGAATAATTCAAGTGTTCTTCAAAATCAATCAACTCTTCTTGCCGGAATTTATTCCGTTACTATTACTGATCTAAATTTATGTTCCGTTACAATTGTAGATTCTGTTCAATCATTGAATGCACCAATACTTTCTAATATTGTTTCAACAAGTTCTCAGTGTCTTGCAGGAATTTTTGCAAATAGTATTTCAAATCCTTCTGGTGGTATTTCTCCATACTCGTTTAGTTGGTCAACAAGTGATACTACAAATGCTATTGATAGTTTAAATGCAGGAGTTTATACTTTACAAATTACGGATTCACTTGGATGTGTGAATTCAAGTACCATAACGATTGTTGATAGTTCTTCCATGAATATCATTAATTCTGGTTTAGCTACTATCTGTATAGGTGATTCAATAATTTTGAGTGTTCCGCTTTACTCAAACGTAAGCTATAGTTGGTTCTTAAATAGCACACCTTTAGTTGGTGATACACTTCATCAAATAGTTGTTTTGCACGCAGGAGATTATTCTGTTCAGGCATTAGCTACATGTGGAGTATTTAATTCAGGACCAATAAATATAAGTGTTAACACATTGCCATTTATTATCGTGTCTCCTGGCGCATCAATTAATTGTGATTCGCTAATAACACTTACTGCATCTGGAGGATTCAATTATAGTTGGTCGCCAGCAAATCTTTGTACAACACCTACTTCATCGTCAACAATTATTAATCCCGCATCAACAACGGTGTTTACTGTGGTTGTCTCTGATACACTCGGTTGTACTTCTGTTGATTCGGTAGTTGTAAATGTAACTTGTGATTCACTTTTTATTCCCACTGGTTTCTCTCCAAACGGTGATGGTGTTAATGATTACTTTGTGATCTCGGATGTGGCAAGATATCCAGATGCTGTATTGAAAATATTTAATCGTTGGGGTGATGTTGTTTATGAAAAAGATCATTATGATAATTCATGGAATGGTTTCTCAAATAGTGATCGTATTAAAATTGGTCAAGTACTTCCTAATGGAACCTATTATTATGTTTTTGTTCCTGGAAATAATGAGAGTACAAAAGCAGGATATGTGATCCTCCGACGATAGTTTCTTCATTGATAATTTTAATGGCCGCCTAAAAAGCGGTCTTTTTTATGGATTTTATATAGAATCGCCTTAATTTCCATACTCATAAATGGAAAAACACTTTTCGGTCGCATTCGTTTCGATACCTTTGCAGCCTTATTTCATTCATCAACGATTCTATGAAAATTGCTTATAACTGGCTCAAACAATTTCTTCCTTTTACCCAAAGTGCACAAGAAATTTCAATATTACTTACGGGATGTGGACTCGAGGTAGAGCATCTTGAACAATGGCAAAGTTTACAAGGTGGCCTTGCTGGAATTGTTGTCGGACAAGTTCTTTCTTGCATTCCACATCCCAATGCGGATCGATTAAAAATCACAATTGTTGATGTGAGTGATGGCGAACCAAAGCAAATAGTTTGCGGTGCGCCAAATGTTGCAGCAGGACAAAAAGTTATTGTTGCATTACCGGGAGCAATATTATTTCCTTCTCATGGTGATTCTTTTACAATTAAGAATTCTAAAATTCGTGGTGAGAATTCAGAAGGAATGATTTGCGCTGAAGATGAAATTGGTTTAGGAGAATCTCATGCGGGTATTATGATTCTTCCTGAAGATACTAAAATTGGGTTGCCTGCTGCTGACTATTTTCAAGTGGAACAGGATTGGATTTTTGAAATTGGTTTAACTCCTAATCGTGCAGATGCCGCTTCACACCTTGGCGTTGCTCGTGATTTGAAAGCATTACTCGGCAATGAAAATAAATTAGAACTTCATTTGCCAGATGTTTCTGATGTTATCTTTGAAAATACTGTCAATACAATTTCTGTAGAGGTGAAAGATCATGATGCATGCATACGTTATTCGGGAGTCCAAATCAATGGAGTGCAGATATGCGAATCACCAATCTGGTTGAAAAATAAATTGAAGAGTATTGGGGTTCGTTCTATAAATAATATTGTTGATATTGGAAATTATGTCATGTTTGCATTTGGTCAACCGATGCATGCTTTTGATGCGGATAAAATTTCTGGAAATAAAATTATTGTTGGCACATTAAAAAATGGTGATAAGTTTACAACACTCGATGAAGTGGAACATGTACTCAACGGTACTGAGTTAATGATTGCTGATGAAAAAGGTGGATTGTGCATCGCTGGAGTTTTTGGTGGATTTCATTCTGGTGTTTCATCACGCACTACAAATTTATTTTTAGAGAGTGCATGTTTTAATCCTGTTCAAGTTCGTAAAGCAGCTCGTGCGCATGGCATGCATACTGATTCGTCCTTTCGTTTCGAACGGGGTACTGATCCTGAAATAACTGTTTATGCCTTGAAATACGCGGCGAAGCTCATCACAGAATTAGCAGGAGGACAGATAAGTGCTGACCTCATTGATATTTATACTGAACCTGTTCAATGGAAAGAAATTATTTTATCATTGGATTATGTAAATATGCTTGCGGGGAATAATCTCGCAAAGGAGGAGATCAAAAGGATTTTAACTGATTTGCAAATTAAAATTGTTAAAGAAAATGATCAGGAATTGGTTTTAAATATTCCTCCTTTTAAAGTAGAAGTCACTCGTCAAGCTGATGTTGTTGAAGAGATTTTAAGAATCTATGGATATAATACTATTACATTACCGAAAAAATTAAGTATTTCTGTAGCTGCCGTTGTTAAACCTGATCCTGAAGTAATAAATTATCGTTTAGGCGAATGGCTGGTTGCGAATGGATTTAATGAAATTCTTAATAACAGTTTATCAAAAATTTCAAGTACTGATGTTATTGCTCTTCCTGAAAACGCGGAAGCTATAATAGTGTTAAATCCTTTGAGTAATGATCTTGGGATGCTTCGTCATACCATGCTTTTAACAGGATTAGAATCGTTGGTATATAATATCAACAGAAAGCAAAAGGATCTTAAATTTTTTGAAACAGGAAAAACTTATCTTAAGGTAAATAGTCGTTATCAAGAACAAAAAAATCTTTCTTTGTGGATAAGTGGGAACCGTCATGAAGAGAATTGGAAAATAAAAGCAGTTGATTTTGATATTTATTATCTGAAAGCAATTGTCACCAATCTTTTCGAAAGCATTGGAGTGAATTCACGTACGCAATTGAAATTATCAGAATTCCATGATGCTACTTTTGCTGCTGCATTAAAATTCGAAGCGAAGGGAAAACAAATTGTTGTTCTGGGAATAGTGAATAAGCCAATTCTGAAATCTGCTGATCTATCTCAACAAGTTTTATATGCCGAATTTAATCTTGATGCATTAATGAGACTTGTTCCTATTAAGGATGAAAAGGCAAAAGAAGCTCCTAAGTTTCCAGAGGTACGTCGTGATTTGTCGTTGCTACTTGATCGTACCGTGCATTATGATACTATTGAGCAATTAGCATATTCTACTGAAACTAAATTGTTGAAAAACGTAAATCTGTTTGATGTGTATGAGGGAGAGAAAATTGGCGAAGGAAAAAAATCGTATGCATTATCTTTTACATTGAGCGATGAAGAGAGTACTTTACAAGATAAACAAATTGATGTAGTGATGAATAAATTGATGAAGCAATTCGAAGAAAAGTTAGGTGCTCAGATCAGAAAAAATTAATTATTCATTTTAATAATAGTATCTAAATAAAATATTTTGCAATTATTCCAGGATTTTAAATTAAATAAGCAACTGCTGAATGCGATTGCAGAAATGGGTTATACAACGCCAACTGCAATACAAGAAAAAGCAATCCCTGCAATTTTAGGTGGACAGGATGTGATGGGTATTGCACAAACTGGAACGGGGAAAACAGCTGCTTATCTTTTACCCCTATTAAGAATTTTGAATTATCCTCAAGGGGATGATCCTAGAGCTTTAATATTGGTTCCTACGCGTGAACTTTCAATTCAAGTTGGAAAAACTATTGAAGATCTTGGAAAATATACTGGACTTCGTCATGCTGTTGTATTTGGTGGTTCTGGTGCGAAGGATCAAATTGCAGATATAAAAAAAGGTATTGATATCTTGGTTGCAAGCCCTGGAAGATTTCTCGATCTCTATCTCGAAGGTCATATTAACTCACGAAAGATTAAACATTTTGTGATGGATGAAGCAGAGCGATTGATGGATAAAAGTTTCATGAATCAGTTTCATCGCATCCTTGAAATTGTTCCACAGAAAAGACAAAATTTATTGTTTTCTGCAACGATGTCTGATCTTGTAAAAAAAATATCAGGTGACTTTCTCGATTTCCCCATTGAGATTCACATCACACCAGAAGTACGTACAGCAGAAACGGTAAGTCAGGAATATTATAAGGTTCCTAACATGCGTACGAAGTTAAATTTGTTAGAGCATTTTTTAGCAGAGGAAGAATTTACAAAAACGATCATCTTCTGCAAAACAAAAGTTATTGCATCTAATATCGGAAAATATTTAGAGCGTGTTTATGGTGTTGATGAAGTTCGAATTATTCATGGAAATAAAACACAACAAACACGTATCAATGCAATGGAAGCTTTTCGTAATGATCCAATTCGGATTTTAGTTTGTACCGATGTTGCAGCTCGTGGATTAGATATTGTTGACGTTAGTCATGTAATTAATTTTGATACTCCTATTATTTACGAAGATTATGTTCATCGTATTGGTCGGACAGGAAGAGCATTTAAAACGGGTAAGTCGATCACGTTTGTAACACCTGCTGATGAATATCATTTGAAAAAGATTTCACGGTTAATTAAACAAACAATTCCTGAATCTATTTTTCCTGAAGGAGTACGAAGAGTGCCTACTGAATACGATGAGAAACAGGACATGGCTCGCGAGATGGATCGTCAAAAACATTTAGATGATCCAAATTTTAAAGGTGCATTTCATGAGAAGAAAGAAGCTGCAAAGATTCTTGCAATAAAAAACGCAAAGGCTCTTAAAGATAGTAAAACGGAGTCTTCAAATAGTAAAAGAAATAGAAGTAAGAATCCAGGTGATTCTTCCAAATTTGGTAAAGCAAGAAGAGGTAAATGATCGCTAACAAATCCAATTTAAAATGGCTTTTATTATTAGCTCTTTCATTAATATGGGGAAGTTCCTTTATTTTAATGAAGCAAGGATTGAAAGTATTTCGTCCAGATCAACTCGCAGCTATAAGAATTTCCATTGCATGTTTAGCATCTTTTCCATTGATCGCAGGAAGAATAAAAACAGTTCCAAAGGTTTCATTAAAATATTTAGCAGTTGTTGGATTCTTGGGATCAGGAATACCCGCATTTTTATTTGCAACAGCACAAACACGAATTAATAGTTCCTTAGCGGGAATGTTAAATGCACTCACCCCCATGTTTACGATGCTAGTAGGAGGGTTTTTCTTTCACTCAAAATTTTCGGGTCGACAAATGTTGGGAGTGGGAATCGGCTTTTTAGGTGCAGCAGGATTAATTCTCGTTCGTGCTGATGGCGGGCTTTCATCTGACGCAGGATACGCAGCTTTAATTGTAATCGCTTGCTTGTTTTATGGATTAAGTGTGAATACCATCAAAACATATTTAAGTGGAATTGACTCCATTTTAATCTCGGGAATTTCATTGCTATTCGTTGGAATACCATACGCTGTTTTTTTATTGAGCAGCGATTTTACTTTTAAACTTCAACATCAACCTGGCGCATGGACAGCTTTTGGATTCTTGTGCATTCTTGGTTTAATGGGAACTGCATTGTCGAATGTTTTATATTTTCAAATGGTGAAAATTTCGACACCATTATTTGCTTCTGCTGTAACCTATTTGATTCCAGTTGTTGCACTCTTTTGGGGAATTGCCGATGGCGAAGCACTTAATCCCTTACATCTCTTTGCGATGCTTGCCATATTAGCTGGTGTATTTTTAATTAGTAAGCAAAAAATAAAATCATCCAGTTAGCATTCTTCACTTAGTTAATACCAATTGCCAAGGCAGTTGGTATAAAGTGGTTTTCTATGTGAAAAATGTGGGATAGTTATTATTCTTTTTTCAGATAAAAAATTTTGAAATCTCATCACCTTTTCCTAAACGACCTTTCTACTTTTCTTCGGTAATTTGTGAATACCCAATTGCCGCTTGGTTTGCTGTTACGCGATTTTGATCGTTAATTGGTTTGGCGTAAAGGGACGTCATTGCTTCGCTAATTATATGTATTCTATAGTTATCAAGTCTATTTATTGGAGAGCCGGAACTTAATTTAATCTAACCTAATTTTGTTCCATAAAGTATTTACTGGGAGAATTTGGAGAATTATCTTACGTTAAATTAGGTAAGCTTGTTCATATTAATTAAGGTTTTACGACTTCAAGGTCGCTTATAAGTAATTGGAAATCAATTATTAGAACTTTATTTTAAGTGAATTCAAATCAATATTTTTATATATTTGGTAATGAAATGCTGTGCAACTACTAGGCTTAACAAAATTTAGTTAACAGACGGTTGTTTATTCTAATTTAGAATCCTATCTTTGCCCTCCCTTTTGGGGAAGTAAAATTATAACGAAATCATGTACGCGATTGTAAATATTGCCGGTCAGCAATTTAAAGTTCAGGAAAATGCTCCCGTATTTGTACACCGTCTCGACGCAAACGAAGGCGATACAGTAAATTTTGACCAAGTATTATTGGTTGAGAACAATGGATCTGTTACGGTAGGGATTCCTACAGTGTCAGGTGCTTCTGTATCTGCAAAGGTTTTAGCTCACGTTAAAGGTGACAAGGTGCTTATCTTCAAGAAAAAGCGCCGTAAAGGATATCAGAAATTGAATGGTCATCGCCAATCATTTACTAAGATCCAGATCGATAAGATCAACGCTTAATTCATTCATTCGAATCCCTATTATCTAAAATACAATGGCACATAAAAAAGGTGTTGGTAGTTCCCGAAATGGTCGCGAGTCACATAGCAAGCGATTAGGAATTAAAATTTTTGGTGGTCAGCGTGTAATCGCTGGTAACATTATCGTTCGTCAACGTGGAACAAAACATCATCCTGCTGATAATGTTGGTATCGGTAAAGATCATACACTCTTTGCTTTGGTTGATGGAACAGTAGTTTTCCGCAAAAAAACAGATGATAGATCATACGTATACGTTCAGCCAATCGCTGAAGCATAAGTAATACTAAAATATAAATGCCCTGAAGTTTTCATACTTCAGGGCATTTTTTTATGTCTATCGTTCAAAAAGTCGTTTATTAAATTCAAAGGCTTCTACTTTTAAAATGGTTATTTGATTGAAACTTTTATGATGTGGATGAAACAAATAATTGTATTCGCCTTGAACAATAACTGAAGGTACTTTCATCACTAAATAATTATTCTCAACAATGAATTTGTCGCCAATCCTTTGTGTTGATTTTGGTGGAGGAAAATCTTTCCAATTTGAAGGTAATTTAGAAGTGTTTACCTCAAAAATGTAAAACAAATCAGGTACTTCAATGGTGATTAAAAAATAATCGGAAGGAAGAATTCCTAGAGGAGTATGTGCAGCGATTTCGGTAGTGCAAAGTGCTCTCGAGTTACTTGTATACAGCATTGAAATTCCTTTGCTGTTCCAACGTCCTCCAGATTTTTCTGCTCCACTTCCTGAAAGGTCATGACAGTATTTCGATTTGCACAAACGGAAAACAATCATGCTAAAATGCCATGCTCAATTTTCGTTAATTCATCTTTGATTAATTCAATCCCAAAAGTGTTATCAAGTAGACTTTTAGGCTTTATACCACCTAATGCAACATTGTTGCTATCTATCCACGAATTAAATTTTTGTCTATCACCAAATACATGAGTGCCCAACTGAAATAAAAGTGCAATTTGAAGAATTTTTTCTGATTGGATAGGATCAAATTTCTTTTCCTCTTTTTGATATCGTTGCATCGTGCGCTCCGATATATGTAGCAAGTTTGACCACTCATTTAAGGAAAATGGACTTTTTAAAGCAAAGGCTTGAAACAAAGTGAATTTTATCCCATGTCGAACCATTTCTATCAAAGAAATTGTATCCGACTCATTTACCAGATTAAATGATGCATCCGCACTAATTTTATAGGCTCTCTTTCCCATGATTTCTAAACTATAACCCCAAATATAGTCATTTGTCATTAAAAATACGACAAATGCCGAATTTAATTTACACCTTGATATTCTTTATGTTTTGACGGAATTGCCACAAACCAATATTTCAAATGAGAATCATTAGCATCCACCAAATGAATAGAAAAATGCATTATCAGGGGTTCTCACTAAACTTCCAACTAGAGATTATTATGTTCTTTTTATTGAATCCACTGATGCCAAAAATTTTATCTTGTTTAATGTTGGTACAATAATCAAAACGAGCAGGTTCGGAATTCGTTTCCAATGCAGCATTCACTACTAATTTATTGGTGATGAAATTCTCGTAAATCAGATTGTAGAATCGATCATAATAAACTACCGATTTTTGTTCATCATTAATTAATAGCAATTTACTTTTGGGTGTAACATTATCTGAAAACCAATAATTTTCTCTCTTTAAATTCGCATAACTTTTATGGTTATTAATCTTTTTTATAAAATTATAATGTGCTTGATATATAAAGCCGTTTTTATAATTCAAATATAAATTATAGGAGTAATTAAATCGTGTAAAATAAAAATCTTGCAAGTAATCATTGTTGCTGTAAAAGGTAGGAATAGTAGGTATCTCAAAACTTTTATAATAATGATTTAATAAACTATACCAGTCTTCAGGCTTGTTATACACTAAGGTTTCTAGTTTTTTAGTTTGCGAATTGTATCTAAATATTTTCGTTTCATCATTATCCATTATCAAAAGATTATCGTTTTCATCATATTCCATTGCCCGCAAACATTTATCGGTAGGAACTTTTAAGCTATCGATTTGATTCCCTTTTGTATCAAAAATAAAAACGATTTGTCGTGAACAAGCATTGAAAGCGATGTTCTCTTTGGAATCAGCAGCAATTTTAAAACTATATCCAGATGCTACGGCTACCTTTTCGGTTGGGATAGAAAACAGTTCATTTTTACTTAATGTTCCTTCTTGGGAATACGTATTAATGAAAGTAAATACCAGCAGAATGAACAGGGAATACTGTTTTGTTTTTAAATGTGCAATCGCGTTTAATGTAATCATACTGCAAAGATGCAAAAGGTAAAGAAAAGGTAGGGGCCAAAGCAGCAAGATATTGACCCCTACTAATGAAAAACCTGTGTGTGCTAATGTCGAATATGAATTTTCCCGTCTGATGGAAGTTTTTTTCCAGTTGTTTGTTCGATTATTTCAAGCATTTTCTTACGATTTTCACTTGACAATACTTTTCCATTTAAAATCGCCTCTTCATTACTAATATTTAAGTCGTACGATTGACCCTCAACAAGCAAATTCTCCTTGTACAATCCTTGTATTATAGCTTCTGCTAATTCTTCTTTTTTTGAAAGATGTTTTTTCTCTTCCAATTTAAATTTAATGCCGGATCTTATAGATGCTTGTTCGATATCCTGATTATAATTTGAATAATTATCTACACTTACTAAAACGCCATCATCAATAATTTTTTTCACGCCAAATCGGTTCAACTCTATCGAAATAATTTTATTTTCGTGAGTTAGTAGAACAGTTTTCGTGCCTTCTAAATAAATACTGTTTTTATTTGATGCTGTTTCTTTAGCTTCCTTACTTGACTTTTTCTGAATAGATAAATTACTTGAATTATTATCTTTAGTGGAAGCAGTAATATTTTTTTCTGAAGCTTCTTTTGCTGCTTCACTTTTTATTGTTGGCTCAATTGCAAGATGATTATTTGAAATACTATTTTCTTTTAACGGATTAATATTTCGTTTTGAAAGTAGTGTGTAAAGCACGAGACCAGTAAGCAGAATTGCCCCTGTAATAATCCAATTGAAATTGCCCAACCGATTTGAAGAAGTAGGACTTGATTTAGGAATAAGATGGAACATCTCTTCACTACTTATTGCAAGAGGCATAGCTGCGGCCTCATTTAATAAGCGATCTAGTTGAGTATTGCCTGTCTTGCGCGGCTCTAACTCATCTCCTTCAACTTGCATTTTTGGTATTTCGTTCATGGAGTTCTCCCTCCAGTTTTTTAGATAACATTATTCTTGCACGAACTAGTCGTGATTTTATGCCATTTTCTGATATGGTAAGTAATCCTGAAATTTCTCGAATGCTAAAACCACTTAACTCAAATAATACGAGTGATTCGCGATACAGTTCAGGTAATTGGAGGATGGCAGAATGCAACTCTTTAGAATTTAATTGCTCTAATACTCCTTTGCTATTATCAATAGGTTCATCAATGTTATGTACATCGAGTGGAACAAATCGTTGCTTTCGGGTAATATACATATTTACTTTCCTTCGTGCTATTGTGAATAGATAATATAGAAATGCATCAGGATGTTGTACTTTGTTAAATTGCTCCATGGCTGCTAATACAGTGTCAGAAACGATATCCCTTACTTCTTCTTTATCCCATATCAACACCTGCACAAAACGCACTAATCGCTCATGTAAAGGGCTATAAAGAGCCAGAAACTGCCGATGACGTTCATCTCCCTGATTCATATTGTCTACAAACTGTTGTTGATAGTTAGTGCATCAAGATTACAAAAAGTTTCAGGTTAAACATTAATTTTATTCCATGATTAGACGATTCCTACTCTTCTTGCTGATTTTAAATATGCATCAAGCTATTGCACAGTCAATTCCATTCGAACGAGCAGCTTTTCGCGATAACGATGCTGGACTTAAAGAAGCTGTACAAAATTTAAATAAAGGCTCTAAAATTATGGATCAGAGCGAAGGTGCCTATAAATTAGCATTGCCTTTCCTGGAAAAAGCACAGGTGTTTAACCCAAATAACGCCCTTTTGAATCTGCGTATTGGATTATGTATTCTAAAAACTAGTCGCCAGTTTGAATCACTTAACTATTTTTTAAAGGCCAAAACTTTAGATCCATCCATTGATCCTAAACTAAATTATTATATTGGTTTCGGATATCACTTAAATAGTGATTGGGATAATGCGATAAAATCTTATATTGATTATACGCAACGGCTATCGAAAGATGATCAAACGGAAAAAGCATTAGTAACCCAGCGTATTCATGAATGTGAAAATGGTAAAAAACTTTCGATAGATACTGTTAATGTTGCAATATCGAATCTTGATAAAATAAATTCTATTGAAGGTGATTATATACCTTTACTTAGCGCAGATGCAAAATTGCTTTTCTTCACTTCTCGTCGTCCTGAAACAACAGGTGGTGGTATCGATGATTACGATGGTGATTATTTTGAAGATGTTTATTTATCAACTAAGGAATCGAGTGGTTGGTCAGTTCCCAAAAATTTGGGAGCACCAATAAATACGATAAGTCATGATGCTGCTGTTGGTTTATCTGTTGATGGTCATTCTGTAATTATTTTTCGCGGCGATGTGAATGGTGGCGATTTATTTCTCTCAACAAATAATGGTTTTAATTGGACTGTCCCTGTGAGCCTTGGCGCAAATATTAATTCGGAATATCATGAATCGAGTGCATGCTTTTCGCCTGATGGAAGAACCTTGTATTTTGTAAGTGATCGCGAGGGCGGTTTCGGAGGAAGAGATATATATAAAAGTGCTTATGATGTGGATAAAAAAATGTGGAAGGAAGCACAAAATTTAGGGCCAGTAATTAACACTGCGAATGACGAAGAGGGTGTTTTCATGCATCCAGATGGTAAGACCTTATATTTTTCATCCAAAGGTCATAACACTATTGGAGGTTATGATATTTTTTATGCTGATTGGGATGGAAGTAAATGGTCGGCACCCGTTAATTTAGGAATACCAATTAATACTCCTGGAGACGAAGTTTTTTTTCAGGTAAGTGCTGATGGAAGAACTGGATATTATAGTTCGTATAGAACTGGTGGGCATGGTGAAAAAGATATTTATCGTATCGATTATTTAGAACGTAAAGAACCTATAACAAAAATGGTTTTGCTACAAGGAAAAATTACTGACTCAGAAACTGGTCTTCCTATTGCTGCGGAAATTGAAGTAATCGATCTTGATATTAATCAAACAATTGGGAAATTCACTAACGATGCTAAAACAGGAGAGTATTTAATTTCTTTGCCAGCAGGAAAAAATTATGGAACGGTAATCACTTCAAAAGGATATCTTTTCGAATCTGAAAATTTTGATCTGCTGGATCCTAAAGGATATAAAGAAGTAACGAAAAATGTAGAGATGAAACCGATTAAGCCAGGTAATGGAATCATACTTCACAATATATTTTTCGAAACTGGAATTTATGCGTTGAAAGAAACATCTAAAAATGAACTTATTCGTATCATCGAATTAATGAAATATTACCCTTCTTTGCAAGTAGAGATTCAGGGAAATACAGATAATGTAGGAAGTGAAGCTTTTAATTTAGAGCTATCGCAAAAACGTGCAAAAGTTGTGAAGGATTATCTCGTGGAGCGTGGAGTGGAAGCAAAACGATTAGAAGCAAATGGCTATGGATACTCAAAACCTCGTGCCTCAAACGATACACCAGAAGGCAAGGCATTAAATAGACGAATCGAAATGGTGGTAATTGCGAATTAATAATTGATTCGTGCATTTTTAAAAATTGATTTAAAACATGCTGTATAGTTCTATAGATATTAATATGAAATCGAAATAAATGATGAAGAAGTTTTTTTCAATAAAATTAAAAAGCACTCGCTTTTTATCAGCGATGTTTTTGCTTTTTTTTATGCTTACTACTTTACAAATTGTAGCGCAAGATAGTGAAGGCAGTAAAGTAAAGTGGATGTCGTTAACAGAAGCAATGGAAAAGGTGAAGAAAGAACCTCGCCCAATTCTTCTCGATTTTTATACCGATTGGTGCGGTTGGTGCAAGCAAATGATGAAAACGACTTATGCAGATGCTAACCTTGCTAGTTATATTAATACGTATTTCTATCCAGCAAAGTTTAATGCAGAAAGTAAAGATACCATTGAGTATCTAGGAAAAAAATATGGCCCCATGAGTATGGAGCCCAAATCACCACATGAACTTGCAGTAAAATTACTTTCGGGAAAACTAATGTATCCTACTACATTATTCTTAAATGGTTATGATAAAGAGAAGAATTCGTTTGCAATGAATATGATTGCTGCTGGATATCTTGACATCAATAAAATACAGCCTATCTTAATTTATGTACTAGAAAATGCATATCGAAATTCTACCATTGACGATTTTACAAATGAATTTAATAAGGCAAACAGCGATTCAAGTATTGATATCAAAATGGAAGCGATGAAATGGTTAAAACCCATTGACGCGTTTGCAGATACTTTGCTAAAAAAACGTAAAACAATTGTGTTTATTCATACAAAATGGTGTAACAGTTGTAAAGTGATGAAAAGAACTTCTTTTACTGATTCTTTAAATAGTGATTATTTTAAAAATATTTTTGACTGTGTAAATTTTGATGCAGAGTCATTAGATACTATTAATTTCAAAGGGCAACATTTTATTAATCCACATACACCTCAGCAAAATCTTCATCAATTAAGTCTTGCTTTTACAAAAAACACATTCACCGTTCCTACAATTGTTTTTCTTGATGAGCACATGAATTATCTTGATGCTGTTCCTGGATACCTTCCTCCTGTATTGCTAAATGAAATAAGTCATTTCTATGGGGATGATAGTTATAAAAAGAAACCGTGGATTGATTATTATAAGGAAGCTGAAGAAAAGCGGAAAAAATAAATTCAAAGAATGAATCATTACTAAATTAAAAGAATCAAAATGAGAAAACGAATCATCGTTGTATTGCTATTTGTTTTAGCAGTTTCAAAAATAGTTGCACAAGGAATTGATAAACCTCAATACCGAATCGCAGCGTATCGTGCTGGAATTTTTATCGGTAATATAGATATTGAATTATTCCCATTTTTTACTCCACTTGCCACACACAATTTCGATAGTCTCGCATTGGCATTGGCTTATGATAGTACTGCTTTTCATCGAATCGTTCCAGGTTTTGTAATTCAAGGAGGAGATCCGAATTCTATTAATGGACCAATTAGTACATGGGGAAATGGTAATCCAAATCAGCCAAATGTAAATGCTGAATTTAGTGTTGCAAGACATGTTCGGGGTAGGATTGGTGCCGCAAGAGATTCATTGATTAACAGTGCTAATTCTCAGTTTTATATTTGTGTAGCAAACGCTCTTTTTCTAGATGGAACGTATACTGTATTCGGACAAACAATAGCTGGTCTTTCAGTTGTTGACACAATTGTAAGGTCACCACGTGATGCGAATGATGTGCCGCTTCAAAAAATTACAATGTTTGTTACGCCTTTAGGATCGAATCCCTCAGTTCCTCCTGCATGCAATTTAACAGCTCCCGCTGATCAATCAGTTGGAATTACAAAAAATCAAATATTCACGTGGTCATTGGTAACTGATGCCGTAATAAATACTGCTGAATTTAGTACTGATTCAACTTTCGCAGTCATCAATAATTTGGTTACAACAGGCATTAATCAAGTGGCATCTCCTGCACTTTTATCGTTAACAAAATATTACTGGCGTGTAAAATCAAATAACGGCGGACATGAAAGTCTATATTCAAATGTGTATTCATTTAATACGGCTTTTGGAGTACCAATACTTGTTTACCCCATAAATTATTCTGTAAATGTTGATACAAGTCCTACATTTATTTGGAACTCCGTTATTGGTAATGTTTCCTATAATTTAATCGTTGCTTCCTCTCCAACTTTTAGTACACAAACAACAGTTTTTAATCAAAGCGGACTTATTGATACAACACAACAAGTTAATGGACTTCTACCCAACACACTTTATTATTGGAAAGTTGCTGCTAAAGATTCCGTTAATATCGGTTTGTTTCCAACCAGAAATTCTTTCACAACAATGAAGGTAACTTCAGTGGAAGAAGTTCCGAGTGATTTTAAAATCAGTAACGTATATCCTAACCCAGCTACTTCAGAATTATTCTTCGATATTTTTATGCAGTCATCTGGTATCCTTGATATTTCGGTCACTGATCTTCTAGGAAAAGTTTTAAAGCATGAAAACAAATTCTATAATCCATTATTGAAAACAATTAAATTAGATATAAATGGGTTTGCTCCTGGAAATTACATTTTAAATGTTACAAAAAATGAAACTGTTAAATCTTTCAAAATAGAAATTGTAAATAAGTAGTGATTCTAATTTCTAATTAGGATTTTTTTTAATGATTTTATTTAAAAGTATTTTATTGAAAGTGATAGAAGGGAATGATTAATAAAAAC
>JANXSD010000073.1 GCA_025352785.1 Bacteroidota bacterium | reverse complement strand
TCATAAAGGGGCGGAACGAGCAGCTATGATTTACTCTTTTTTTGGAACCTGTAAAATGAACAACGTTAATCCCCAGAAATGGCTCGCTGATGTTTTGATAAAAATCAATGATACGAAGTCATCACAGCTACACACTTTACTTCCTCATCATTGGAAAAATAACTCATAAGAGATTTTTTAAATATCTTTAGGTGTACTTCACCGGATGCTTACGTTGAGCGTATTCGCGCCATTGTGTTGGTGGTCCACGTTGATCGAAGAGGATGATGCGGATCATCGTTTCATTTTTACAACAAGAACATTGCAATGGATTGTACTTCTCTGCTGGCAATCGCGTAACGAGAATCAATTTACTAGGAAGTTGCTTACGTATTTCTGCGATTGCTTTCTCTTTAGAGGTACTACTCAATATCCCGTAATGACGAATACGCACAAATGATTTAGGAAGAATATGCAAACTAAATCTTCGAACAAACTCCATCGCATTTAACGTTAATGATTTCTTTATGCCATTTGATTTGTAGTCTTTATAATTAAACGTAACTGTATTATTTATTTTGTCGATCGCCGTTATGCGATGATTACTGATCGCCACCTTGTGGGTGTATCTTCCTAGATATTCTACCACACTATTTACTCCACAAAAGGGTTGCTTGGCATACACCACCCATGAGTGTTGAAAACATGCATCCATCACTTTTTTTTGCAATACAAGGGGTCGTTCTGTTTGTGCATTGTATGCTGCTACGTGCTTGCGTAAGTGATGCATATATTTAGCACGATAAACAACACTCAATGCTTTAACAGGAAACAAATAATTGCCCTTAGTTTTACTATGTTTCCATTTCTTTTGCTTGGTCAATCCACCCGCAGGAATAATACAATGCAAATGTGGATGCAGCGTGAGTTGTTGTCCCCAGGTATGTAAGATGCTAATCATACCTGAGGTGGCGCCAAGATGTTTTTCATCGTTCGAGAACGTATTGATCGTATCCCAAGCGGCATCGAACAAACTTGCATACAGGATGCGGGGATACTGCATGCACAAGGCATTGAGTTCGCTGGGCAGAGTAAACACCACATGGAAGTACGCAACTGGCAAGAGTTCCTTTTCTCTGGCTTGTATCCACGCCTCCCGCTCATTCCCTTGGCATTTTGGACAATGGCGGTTGCGACAACTGTTATAACTTATTCTCACTTTTCCGCAATGGGTACAGCCATCTACATGACCACCTAATGCAGCGGTACGACACTTACGTAATGCTGATAGTGTTCGAAGTTGCCAGGTGTTGAGTACTTTGTTGACTACGCTTTGCTCAATGAGATTCCATTGCGAACGTAATACGTTCGCAACTTCGTTGACCGATTGCATGTATCTTAACTCACATTATAGAGCTTGTCCAAGGGACAAAACGGTGCTTTACGACCTACCTTAGCGATGTGCAAATAAATCATCGTAGTCTCTATGTGCGCATGACCTAGAAGCTCTTTTATCGAAACGATATCTAAACCATCTTCCAGTAAATGGGTAGCATACGTATGACGAAGTGTATGCGTATTTACCTCCTTACGGATACCCGCCTTTTGGCACAACGATTTAATCACCCATTGAACACCTCGTTGAGAATATTGACTATCATAATCCAATCCCGTAAAAAGATAATCGGTAGCACCCGTACTTTCGATATGTTGTTCGATACCTTTCACTAACAATTTTCCTAAGGGAACATAGCGATCGGAATTGCCTTTTATTTTTCGCACCAACAACATCCCTCTACTTAAATCAATATCGCACAAGCGTATGGTACGTACTTCGCCACAGCGTAATCCGCATCCGTAAAGCAATCCTACTAATAATTTATGTTTGAGATAATCGGCATGTTTAATCATCGCTTTTACTTCATCGCGTCCTAGTACGATTGGCAATTTTTTATCGTGCTTGATACTTGGTAACTGAATACGTTTATCGTTTAATCCTTCTAAGCGAAATAAATATCGAAGACCATAAACAGTATGTTTAAAATACGATTCACTAGGACTGCCTTTTAAAATCAGTCCTTCCAAATAATCTTCGATCTGATCATCGGATAAAATCGTTGGAAGGCAGTGATAATGCAAAGCAATCTGCGCCAGATGACGCGCATAGTTCTGCTTGGTGCTATCACTTCTACGTTGCGTATGCATCCTACGTTCTAATCGACGATACATCGCCTCAAAGCCTTCCACTTCTGCGCAGGCTTTGGATACTAATGGTTGTACATCAGTAGTAGTTGTTTTTGTTGTTGCTGTTTTCATTCGAACGTTTACAACAACTAATACTATTATGTTATCTTTGATTGTACCTTGAAAAATAAAAGCTACCACGCGAAGCGTGGTTTAGTGCAACATAAAGATTAAAAGAAATTTTTAAAAAGGGGGCTTTGAGTGGTTAACGAACAGTTGTACATCTATCAAACATTTCTGCGTACTCAAACAGTGGTGCATCTAATCCCCCTTTTTAAAAACTTCTTTAATCCCTTCTTCGTTATATGATATTTTGAGGGACGTGCTAACTCGACCCGAAAGTATCAACAACGGTGGAGCAGAACCCACTCGAAAAAACGAGGCGTGCAAAAAAAAACAAAAAAAACAAAAACAAAACAATGAGAAAAATTTTACTTTACACAACACTACTTTTATGCTTGGTAGTATTTCAGAAAAAAGCAAATTCGCAAATTTCGCCAATAAGCTATGTTTCAAGGGTGATGAACAGTACTTACATTGTCGAAGGAAAAGTAATTCAGTCAACCCCTTATTACAATGCTGCTGGTAATTACATCTACACTTCAAACACAATTCTAATTTCCAAAATTTTAAAAGGAAACCTGCAATGTGGTACAGTAGAAATCATCACCAATGATGGAAAGATAGGGGATGAAGAACAATATTCTTATCATAGTTTACACCTTGCAAAGGACGAAATGGGAGTATTTGCGATGAAAATAACAAATCGTCAACTTTCTGCGGTTGACTTTTATCCCGAAAATAATTTTCAGAAATTACAGCCGAGTTTTGAACAACAATCTTTCATAAAATATATTTTGAGCGATAGCGTTATTAGAGCCTACGATATGGGTAAACTTTTAGATAGTTTACAGCAAATATATACCCTTACTGATATAATAACTGGAATTAATTATATTAACTGCGATAATAAAAACGAAATTTTATATGCAGGTGCTTCAAAAAATAAAGTAAAAAAAATAATTTCTCATCCTTATTTAAAACCTGAGTTTGAAAAACCTAAACAAGACAATGTTGAAGACATTCAGATGGCAATGAAGAAAAAAGTTAAGAAGGCGCGAAGGAATAAAAGAATGGAAAAAAGCCTTGCAACAGTTAAATTCAATATGTCCAACACCAGCGTATCTTCATCAGGCGGGCATAACTACTTTGAATTTGATGTTAATATTGCCACCAATGTTGGTGGTGTTTTTTACGACCAAACGGCAATTGTTCTTTCTTATGACACAATTCAATATGGAAGAAATGTTTATGATTCAAGCAGAATTCAAGTTACAAGAGGGTCTGTAATAAGTAGTACAACAACCTATTCAAATCCTACTGTTTCAGATATGGCTTTAAATAAAGTAATAATAAATTTATCTTTAATTGGTGGTACTTTAACAGCATTTCCAACAACTTATACAGATATTATTCACGTTAAACTTGAAACAATGAATTGTTCTGGCAGTGGTTTAGTTGCACTTAATGACACAGCTACAATGAGAAGTTACAGCATTTATGATACTTCCGCAACAGGCGGTGCATTTGCTTTTGATGTAGCAATTGCAAATCAAGATATTTTTGCACCTTCCTGTTCCACACAAGTTTATTCAATAACACCAAGTACTATTGCAGGTGGTAAATTTCAAACAATATCAATTGCAGGTACACATTTTGGAACAACAGAAGGGAAATTATATTTTAAAAATGCAGATGTAGGAGGTGCTTATGAAATTACAGCAGACAATGCAGATACAATAAATTGGAGCGATAACCTTATCACACTTCAAATAATGAGCATTGACAGTGGTTATGATGTTCACAATACTTGGGCAGCAGGACAAACAATAGGTACAGGAAATGTAAGAGTTTATACAGCCGATAGCAGTAATGCCATTTCGCCACAACCTTTAAATGTTTATTATTCTATAGCAGATGCTCAATTTCCTAGCATTTCTTCTAAATACAGAGTAAACCTTACCAAAAAATTAGCCGACACATCACACATAGGTTACAAATTTTATGTTGATAGTCTAATTTGGAATACCGATAGTTTAATAAAAGTTGTCCGAAAAGCCCTACGTGATTGGACTTGCGCAACAGGCGTAAATTGGGAAGTAGTAGGAACAAGAAACCCTTATTCTTTATATGCCGTAGATGACACTACAAATTTCATTCAATTCGGTACTTTAGATAGTGGATTCATTGCAGAAACATTTCGTTGGCGAAGCGGATGTGCACCACCAAGCACACCCTATTTTAAAGCATTTGTCAGAGGAATAGATGTCATAATAAACAACAGCATCAGTTTCATAACCGATACAACAGGACTCATTATAAAACCTGCACATATGGGCGACCTATATCATTCACTACTTCACGAACTCGGACACGCACACGCTTTAAATCACGTTAACGACACAGCAGATATAATGTATTATTTCTATAACAATGCCATTCCATTAAGCGGAACAAATAGAAAAATTACCCTATATAACGACTATTCTTGTGTAGATGGTGGATTGGATGTAATGAACAATAGTGTAGTTCAAACTTATGTCAGCGGTTGTTCAGCAGCAGCCATCACATCAAGTACCTCACACCTTTGCAGTTCACCCGCTTCGGTTAATGAAACAACACAAGCAGAAAACGAACTCACAATTTTTCCAAACCCAACATCAGATAATCTAATAATCAGCATCACCACAACCAAACAATCCGATGCAGTT
>JANXSD010000041.1 GCA_025352785.1 Bacteroidota bacterium | reverse complement strand
GACGGGATCAATAGCAACATGGAATGCACCAACAGCAACTGACAATTGCAGTGGATTAACCTTTACTTCAAATTTCAATTCAGGTCATGTTTTCCCAATAGGAAATACTACTGTAACATATACTGCAACTGATGGCTCTAACAATTCTGTAACTTGTTCTTTCCATGTAATTATTACTCAGCCTACACCTATTGTTGCAAGTTCAATAATTACATCACCAATATTATGTCATGGTGGACAAGCAGTATTACACATTGCTGCCTCAGGAGGTAACCCAACTTATTCTGGTGTAGGAGATTTTTCGGTATCCGCCGGAACTTATACTTATACTGTTACTGATAATGATGGCTGCACGGGATCAACAACAATTTCTGTAACTGAGCCAGCTTTATTTACGGCAACTATTGCGGCATCTGGATCAACAACTTTTTGTGATGGCAGCAATGTAGTTTTGACATCAAATTCCGCCAGCAGTTATCTATGGAGTAATGGAGCAGCAACTCAGAGCATCAGTGCAACCACTGCAGGAAACTATGTTGTTACAATAACAAATGCAAATGGATGTGTTGCTACTTCTTCAGCAACAAATGTAATTGTTAAATATCCTAGCACCTCAAGCATTAATATTTCAGCTTGTGATTCGTATTCTTGGAATGGAACTACACATACAACTTCTGGTGTTTATACTTTCACAACTACGAATGCTGCAGGTTGTGATTCTGTAGCTACACTTCACTTAACTATTAAAAATAGTTCCACTTCTTCAACAACTCTTTCAGCTTGTGATTCTTATACATGGAATGGAACTACACATACAACTTCTGGAGTTTATACTTTCACAACTACAAATGCTGCAGGTTGTGATTCTGTAGCTACACTTCACTTAACTATTAAAAATAGTTCCACTTCTTCAACAACTCTTTCAACGTGTGATTCTTATACTTGGTCTGCAAACGGAACAACGTACACCACTTCTGGAACGTATTCAGTTACTGGATTAAATGCTGCGGGTTGTACCGATGTTCAAACTTTAATTTTAACAATTAATAATTCAACTTCAAGTTCGGTTTCTATTACTGCTTGTGATTCGTATACATGGTCTGCGAATGCAACAACCTACACCACTTCTGGAACGTATTCAGTTACTGGATTAAATGCTGCCGGTTGTACGGATGTGAAAACTCTAGTGCTTACGATAAACAACAGCATAACTTATTATGCCGATAATGATGGTGATGGTTACGGAAATTCATTATCAACAATTTTAACATGCAATACAACAGCCCCAAGTGGTTACTCTACTAACAATTTGGATTGCAACGATGCCTCTGCATCTGTTTCCCCAGGTAACACAGAAGTGTGCGGAAATGGAATTGATGATAATTGTAATGCACAAATTGACGAAGGATGTAATTCGAACGTAACATTGAATTTAATACTATTTATACAAGGATTTTACACTTCTGGGGGCACGATGACACCAGCGCTTGAGAATGCAGGAATAAGTACGGATCCGCTACTGCAAGAAGTTGATAGTATTGTTGTAGAACTACATGATGCAATTACTCCTAATGGTTTAGTTGAGTCTGACACTGAGGTATTAAAGGTGGATGGTTCTATACATCTAACATACAGTTCTGCAATTTTAAACGGAAGCTATTATATTGTTGTTAAACATCGTAATGCCATTGAAACTTGGAGTAAAATTCCAGTTACATTTAGTTCGATTACCACCTATGATTTTGCACATTAAGAAATAGTTTAAAAATTGTTAACCCTGATTATCTGTTCAAAAGATAGTCAGGGTTTTTTCCTGTTTTACGCACTTTTTCAAAACGAGGGCGTAATAGACTGATAAATAATATGCGTTTTGGGGAAATGAGTATCCCATGTGTAGTTTAGTGGATGTTTTTACGAAAAAAGAAGAATGCATCGGGGAGTATTTCTGTTCAGATAATTTCAAAAACCAGAGGTAAATACAAAGTTGAAAGAACTATTGGTAGCAGTAGTAATGAACAGGAATTATAAATGTTAGTTTTTAAAGGAAAGCAAGAAATAGAAAAGCTAAGTTTACAACCCAAATTATTTATATCTGTTAATGATATTTTGGCAGAGCAATTACTTAATGTACTAAATAATGCAAGCATTAAAACAGTTGCGCCAGAAATTATATTTGGTAAAATTTATGACCATATAGGTTTTTCAGCCATTAAAGAAGATCTGTTTCGTCATTTAGTAATAGCACGTTTGGCTTTCCCATTAAGCAATTTAAAAACGATTGAATATTTATATCGATATCAAGGCTTATCACTTGATACCGATGCGGTATATCGCTTCTTAAACAAGCTAAATAATAGTATTAAAGAAAAAGTGGAACAAATTGGCTTTGCACATACACAAAGCGTTTTAAATGGAAATATTAGTGTAGTGTTTTACGATATGACAACGCTTTATTTTGAAGCGAGTGATGAAGATGATTTACGCAAAGCAGGATTTAGTAAAGATGGTAAGCACAGTAATCCACAAATTTATTTACGGCTATTAGTTGGATTAGGAGGTTATGCAATAGGATATGACATTTTCGAAGGCAGTACTTATGAAGGTCATACATTGATTCCCTTTCTTGAAAAAATCACGCGTAAATTTAATCTCAACAAACCGATTGTAGTGGCTGATGCCGGATTATTATCGAAGAGCAATATTGAATCCTTAGAAGCAAAAAACTATGAATATATTATTGGCGCAAGGCTTAAAAGCGAACCTGATAAAATAAAAAAAGAAATATTATCGCATACATTTAACAATGGTAAAACGATAAAAATAAAGAAAGATGATAACACAAATCTTATCGTTGCATTTGCAAATAATAGAGCTACGAAAGATGAACATAATAGAAAGCGAGGATTACAACGATTAGAAAAACAAATCAAAGCGGGCAAACTCACAAAATCCAGCATCAATAACAATGGATACAATAAATATTTATCTTTAAATGGAGAAATCACTATTGCAATAAATTACGAGAAGTTTAACAACGATAAAGTCTGGGATGGGTTAAAGGGAGACATCACCAATACTAAACTATCCAATACAGAAGTAATTGATAATTACAAGAATTTATGGCACATCGAAAAGGCATTTAGGATGTCTAAAAACGATTTGCGTATTAGGCCAATTTATCATCGACTTCGGTATCGGATTGAAGCACACATTTGTATTTCATTTGTGGCTTATAGCATTTACAAATAACTTGAAAGAGCTTTAGCTTTCTATAAATCAACCTTGTCTTTAAAAATAGCATCAGAAATAACACATAATATGTATGAAATCACTTACACACTTCCAGACTCAAAACACACCAAATCGAAACTTTTGAAAATGGATGAACAACAATCGGAGCTATACCAAATTATCGACGATTTTTTCAGGGTGCCCCAACACTGAAAACAGGAAATCTATATTCTTGTTGCCATCAATAAATTCAAATCTCGAAAAGGCATCCGGCATAAATCAGCAACGTATTTATTTGTTACGGTTCCTCGATATAAATACGCTGCACTTCGCACATGTCCATCTTGCCAAAGCAATGCATCCATCCCTCCTTCATCACCCATATTTATAAGTATAGAAGTGAAAATATTACTAAGTGCATAAGAAGCAGTTCGCGCAACACGACTTGCAATATTGGGAACGCAATAATGTATTACACCATATTTTCGAAATACAGGATTAGAATGATTAGTAACTTCTGAAGTCTCAATACATCCTCCTTGATCAATGCTTACATCAATAATTACAGATCCAGATCCCATCTCACTAACCATCTCTTCTGTTACTACAATAGGTGATCGACCTTCTTTTCCAAGTATGGCGCCTATAACAACATCAGCAGTCTTTAAAGCATTTAATAATACTGAAGGATTAAGTGTAGATGTATAAACACGACTACCCAAATTTTTCTGTAGTCGGCGTAACTTGTAAATTGAATTATCAAAAACTTTAACGGAAGCGCCTAATCCAATCGCAGCACGAGCAGCGTATTCACCAACAGTACCCGCACCTAAAATCACAACTTCAGTTGGAGGCATTCCTGGAACACCTCCTAATAATTCTCCCTTTCCACCAGTGGTATTACTTAACAATTCAGAAGCAATGAGTATCGAAGCACTTCCAACAATCTCACTCATCGCTTGAATTACAGGATAAATTGCAGTTTCATCACGAAGAAATTCAAAGGCTAATGCAGTAATTTTTTTTGATCCAAGTTTCTGAATATACCCTTCAGGTTGCATAGCAATTTGAAGTATTGACATCAATGATTGTTTGTCTTTAAAATATTCCAACTCTTCAATGGAAGGTGGTGCAACTTTTAAAATTAGATCTGCTTTATAAACTTCTTCCGCATGGTAAACTATTTGTGCTCCAGCTTCACTGTAATCTGAATCAGTAAAATTTGCACAAACTCCTGCTCCCGTTTCAATATGGATTTTATGTCCATTATTCACTAATACGGCAACTGATTCAGGTACTAATGGAATACGATTTTCCTGAAAGGAAATTTCCTTTGGTATACCAATGAAAAGTTCTTGCTTAAGTTTACTTACCTCTAAAACACTTTCCTGTGGCATCATGACACCCTGCTGTGCAAGAGCGCTCATTCCTGTGATTTGTTTACTCATAGTGGCACGTAATATAACGTGTGGTTGATTCGACTGTGATAAAAATATCTGCTTTGTGAATATTTAACAATTTTTCAATTCGTTCTGGCCATTCTATAAAGCAATAATTGCCGGAGTAAATATAGTCTTCATATCCAATATCAAAGGCCTCCTCCACACTTTTCATCCTATAAAAATCAAAATGATAGACCACCTGACCTTCTTTACCTTGATATTCGTTCACAATGGAAAAGGTAGGACTATTCACTTCATCCCTAACACCCAAACATTTGCAAAATACTTTAATCAAGGTTGTCTTACCCGCAGCCATCTCCCCATGAAAGCAAAAAATCTTTGTTTTATTTACTTTCGCCAATATATCAACCACAACTTTTTCAAGTTCACTCACATCCTCCACTTTCCACTTTATAATCATACTTTACTTTGAAGTGTCATTACCGGAATTATCATTTCTTCTGTTGAAATACCTCCATGCTGAAAAGTATCTTTATAGAAATTTACATAATAATTAAAGTTATTAGGATACGCAAAGAACTTATCTCCTTTCACAAAAACATAAGCAGAGCTAACATTATTTCTTGGAAGAAATGCATCAGCAGGATTTTTTATTTCTAAAACATCTCTCTTTTCATAATTAAGATTTTTCCCTTGCTTGTAACGTAAATTTGTATTCGTATTTCTATCACCAATTAATTTAGAAGCTTCTTTCACACGAATGGTTCCATGATCCGTTGTGATGACAACCTTGCAAGGGCGTTCCGCAATTCTTTTTAATGCATCTAATAAGGGTGAGTGTTCTAACCATGATTTCGTGATGGAACGATAAGCTTTTTCATCTTCTGCTAACTCACGAATTACTTGCATGTCTGTTCGAGCATGTGAAAGCATATCCACAAAATTATACACGATTACATTAAGTTTATTCTGATAAAGATTTGGAATCTGTTCTACTAAATTTTTTCCGCCATCAATATTTGTAACTTTTGTATACGAGAATTTGTACGTCTTGCGTAGCCGTTGAAGTTGATCCGCCAAAAATTCTTCTTCATGTAAATTCTTCCCTCCTTCCTCATCATCATTCGACCATAAATTCGGAAATCTTTTCTCAATTTCTGATGGCATCATCCCAGCAAAAATCGAATTCCTTGCATACTGTGTCGCCGTTGGTAGAATGCTGCAATATAAGTCTTCATCAACAGTTTTAAAAAGCTCCAATAAAATTGGCTGAATAACTTTCCATTGATCATAACGTAGATTATCAATTAACATTAAATATACAGGCTCTTCCGATTGATCAACTAAGGGGAAAACTTTTTTGCGCATTAAATGATGTGACAACAACGGCGCTGAATCCGGATTCTTCAACCAATTCAAATAATTGTTTTCTACAAATTTGCTGAATTGCTGATTCGCCTCACTCTTCTGCATCGTAAGAATATCATACATTCCAAGATCTTGCGATTTCTCTAATTCAATCTCCCAATAAACCAGTTTTTTATATACGTCAACCCATTCTGGCCAACTTAATTTATCTCCTAACGTCATTCCTATCTGTCGAAATTCTTGCTGATAGTTTTGATTCGTCTTTTCACTTATCAATCTTTTGTTATCAAGATTTTTTTTGATGGATAATAATATTTGATTAGGATTAACGGGCTTGATGAGATAATCTGCAATCTTAGATCCTATTGCCTGCTCCATAATTTCTTCCGCTTCACTCTTAGTGATCATCACCACAGGAATCTCTGCGCGGATATTTTTAATCTGCATCAATGTTTCCAAACCGCTTAATCCTGGCATGTTCTCATCGAGAAAAATGATATCGTATTCTTTCTTCTGAACTAAGTCTAGTGCGTCACGACCATTTGTTGCTGTTGTTACATCGTAACCCTTCTCAGTTAAAAACAAAATGTGTGGCTTCAACAAATCGATTTCATCATCAGCCCATAATATTGTTATTTTTTCCATATATAATTTTTCGTTTTTAAAAGGATAATTATGTTTCTCAACCGTGATCTTGATGTCAAACACAAAATCTATGGCAAAGGTAAATTGTTAAGCTTATCTTTAATTGAATTTCAGTTGACGATATTTGCAATAAATTCGCTTCAGCTTTAATTGAATTGATTCTCAAATAAAATAAATAATTAATACAACATCATTTTTGAAACAGAACAAGAAGAAAATATTTAACGATCCGGTATATGGTTTTATTACTATACCTCATCCATTGATTTTTGATTTGATCGAACACCCATGGTTTCAACGCCTTAGAAGAATTCGTCAGCTAGGGCTTACACACATGGTTTATCCTGGAGCGCTACATACGCGTTTTCATCATGCGCTCGGCGCACTCTATTTAATGGGTCAAGCAATTGAAACATTACGTTCGAAAGGACATGAAATAACTGAGGACGAAGCCCTTGGAACTCAAATCGCTATTCTCTTACATGATATTGGTCATAGTCCATTTTCACATGCATTAGAACACAGTATCGTAACCGGGATTACGCACGAACAACTTTCCATCCTCTATATGGAACGTTTGAACATAGAATTTAATAGCCAATTGAATACCGCTTTAAGTATCTTTAAAAATGAGCACCCAAAACATTTTCTCCACCAATTGGTTTCCTCTCAACTCGATATGGATCGATTGGATTATCTTAATAGGGATAGTTTCTATACCGGTGTTTTGGAAGGCAAGATTGGTGCACAACGTATTATTAAAATGTTGGATGTTTTTGAAGATCGTCTCGTTATTGAAGAAAAAGGCGTGTACTCTGTCGAGAAATTTATTATTGCACGACGATTAATGTATTGGCAAGTTTACCTCCATAAAACAGTACTTTCTTCCGAACAATTATTAGTAAATATTCTCTTGCGCGCGAAAGAACTTACGCTGAAAGGGGCAGATCTCTTTGCCTCTCCTATTCTGCATTTATTTCTTGTGAACGATTTCAAATATGATGATTTTATTACGGAGCAATCTCTTTTGGGTGATTTCGCTATGCTCGATGACTATGATATTTATGCTTCAATAAAAGTTTGGGTAAATCATCCCGACAAGGTTTTAGCACGCTTATGCGATGGCTTAGTGAATCGAAAATTATATAAAATACGGCTTCAAAAGGAACCATTTACAAGTGCTGATATTCAACCATATTTGAAAAGTGCTGAAGTGAAATTTGGTATTTCTGCTGATGAAGCTCATTATTTCGCATTCACAGGATCCATCAGTAATAGCGCTTATGATCCACTTGAAGAACAGATCCATATCCAATATCGTAATGGCGATCTCATAGAATTAACAGTTGCAAGCGATCAACTCGATGTTGTTTTGCTTTCCTCCCCAGTAAAAAAATACTTTATCTGCCTACTTCCTGAGTTAATAGAAATATAAGTCGCCTTTTACTCGGTTTGTCTTTTGTGCAAAGTCATATTTGTTACCTTTGTGAGCTGTCATGGAATTTACCGCAAGCCAGATTTCCGAATTACTGCAAGGCACCGTAGAAGGTGATCCGAACGTAAAAGTTAGCAGATTAGCTAAAATTGAAGAAGGTGTCTCTGGATCCCTAACCTTTTTAGCAAATCCTGTCTATACTGCTTTTGTATATGATACGGAAGCAACAATCGTAATCATTAACAACGATTTCATACCTGAGAAACCAGTAAAAGCAACACTCATTCGAGTGGAAAATGCCTACCTAAGTTTCGCAAAATTGCTTGAAGTTTATAATACAATTCAACGTGATAAGTCAGGTATCGAAGAGTATTCATTTATTGACCCTTCCTCATCGTACGGAACAAATGTTTATTTAGGTGCATTCTCGTACATAGGTAAAAATGTAAAACTAGGCAACCGTGTAAAAGTTTATCCGCACGTTTTTATTGGTGATAATTGCGAAATCGGCGACGACAGTACCTTTTTTCCCGGCGTTAGAATTTACTCTGACTGTATCATAGGTAACAGTTGCACGTTCCATTCAGGAGTAATTATTGGAGCTGATGGCTTCGGCTTCGGACCCAATAACGGAAATTATAAAAAGATCGCTCAAATAGGTAATGTGATCATTAAGGATTATGTAGAAATTGGTGCAAATAGTACCGTAGATAGAGCTACCCTTGGATCTACAATTATCCACAAAGGCGTTAAGCTCGACAACCTAATTCAGATCGGACATAATGTAGAGATCGGAGAAAATACTGTTATCGCAGCGCAAACTGGTGTTGCAGGGTCTACTAAAATTGGAAGTAATTGCATGATCGGTGGACAGGTAGGAATTGTAGGCCACATCACAATTGCCGATGGTGTTAAAGTAGCTGCACAATCAGGAATAGGAAATAGTATAACTAACGCTGATGAGGTAGTTCAAGGCTCACCAGCATTTAATATCAGTGATTTTAAACGTACGTATGTGCTCTTTCGCAAACTTCCAGAACTCGAAAAGAAAATTCTAGAATTGCAAAAGAAGATCGCCAACTTAAGCGATACACCTACGTCCCCATTATAAGGCATGACGCAGAAACAAATTACTCTTCGCAAACCCGTAACCGTTTCAGGCGTTGGTCTGCATACAGGTATTCAGGCAACTTTAACTTTTAAACCAGCTCCAGAAAACCATTGGTTTAAATTTCAACGTATAGATTTACCAGGTAAACCATTCATTGATGCGGATGCGGATAATGTTGTGGATACCTCACGTGGAACTACCTTGGAACAAAATGGCGCTCGTGTTAGTACGACAGAACATGCATTGGCCGCCTTAATAGGTTTAGAAATCGATAATGTAATTATTGAAATTGACGGCCCTGAAGTTCCAATCATGGATGGAAGCTCCAAAGCATTTATTGATGCTTTACTTGAAGCTGGAACAATAGAACAAAATGCTATACGTGATGTTTACGTAATTGAAGAGAATCTCTCTTACGAAGAACCTGCACGTAATGTTGAAATGCTCTTAGTTCCCAGCCCCGAATATAGAATCACTGTAATGGTGGACTACAGCAGTCCGGTGTTAGGAACACAACATGCCCAGTTACATACTATCAAGGAATTTAAAAATGACTTTTCAATTTGTAGAACTTTCGTTTTCCTTCACGAATTAGAAATGCTCGTAAAGCACGAATTGATAAAAGGTGGTGATTTAAATAATGCTATCGTAATTGTTGACCGACCAATTTTACAAGAAAAATTAGATGAATTAGCTGCTCTATTTAATAAGCCCAGTGTTCAGATTCAAGAAAAAGGTATTCTAAATAATGTTCAATTACATTTTCAAAATGAACCCGCTCGCCACAAATTACTGGATATTGTTGGTGACTTTGCATTAGTAGGGCAATATATTCAAGGACATATTTTAGCGGCTCGTCCAGGACATGCCGCTAATGTGGAGTTTGCAAAAAAAGTGAAAGCATTAATTAAAAGAGATCGTGTTAAAATTCCTTATTTTGATGTGAATGCTACCCCAGTTTGTGACATCAATAGAATCACACAAATGCTTCCACATCGAGCACCTTTTTTATTGGTCGATAAAATTTTAGAACTTAGCGATACTCATGTAGTTGGATTGAAAAATGTTACGATTAACGAATGGTTCTTCCAAGGGCATTTTCCCGGAAATCCAGTAATGCCCGGCGTTTTATTGATTGAAGCAATGGCACAAGCAGGAGGAATTTTAGTGTTAAATACGGTTCCTGATCCAGAAAATTATTGGACTTATTTTATGAAAATATCTGAGGCACGATTTAAACAAAAAGTTATCCCTGGTGATACTGTCATCTTTAATTTAAAATTAATTACACCAATACGACGAGGCATCTGCCACATGCGTGGAGAAGCGATTGTGGGCGATAAAATAGTAATGGAATCAGAAATGTTAGCTCAAATTGTAAAGAAAAGCTGATTATAAATTGCTCATGAATTCCATCCACCCTGATGCGCGAATAGGCGCCAACGTAAGTATCGATTCATTTACCACCATTCATGCTGATGTAGAAATTGGTGAAGGAACCTGGATCGGTTCAAATGTTACCATTTTCGACGGAGCACGCATTGGCAAGAACTGCAAAATATTTCCTGGCGCCGTTATTTCTGCCGTGCCACAAGATTTAAAATATGATGGAGAAAAAACCTTTACTATTATTGGCGACAATACAACTATCAGAGAATTTGTTACAATAAATAAAGGAACAAACGCTTTAGGGAAAACAGAAGTTGGTGCAAATTGCTTGTTAATGGCCTACGTACACGTTGCACATGATTGTATCATTGGGAATCATGTAATACTTGCAAATTCAGTGAATCTAGCTGGACATGTTACCATTGAAGAATGGGCCATATTAGAAGGATATGTTGGAGTCTCTCAATTTGTTAGAATTGGAACTCATAGTTTTATTGGTGGACAAACAGGAGTTCGAAAGGATGTTCCACCCTTCGTAAAAGCCGCTCGTGAACCACTTTCTTACGCAGGAATAAATTCAGTTGGATTACGAAGAAGAGGATATACACAAGAAAGTGTAAACGAAATTCAAGAAATTTATAGAATAATTTATCAGCAAGGATATACCGTAAATAAAGCACTAGGAATCGTAGAACAAGAAACTGCTGTATCGCCACATCGTGATAAAATTCTTTCTTTTATTCGATCTGCCGAACGAGGAATTATGAGAGGCTTTAATGCTATTCAACAAGAGTAAGTTTTTTTATCGATGATACGAATAAAGCTTAATGCAGTAGGTAAACAATTCGATGAAAAATGGATTTTCAGAGGAATAAATCTCGAATTAATTAATAACATACATTTAGCTGTTACTGGTTACAATGGCTCAGGAAAATCTACATTTTTGCAATTACTTTCTGCATACACGTCACCAACGGAAGGGAATATTGAATTTTCAATAAATGAAAAGTTGGTTGATCCCAATAATTGGTATGAATACATAACTTTTGGCGCACCATATATCGATTTGCCAGAAGATCTTACACTTCGCGAAAATGTTCGTTTCTTTAATTCATTTAAAAAAATTCAAAATTCATTATCTGTTGAAGAGCTTTCAAATGTCTGCCAACTTAACGATTATATCGAGAAACAAGTTAAATATTTTTCGTCAGGAATGAAACAACGACTAAAACTTGCGCTTGCTATTACTGCAGATGTTCCTGTACTATTTTTAGATGAACCTACCTCGAATCTTGACAGCAATGGCGTTGATTGGTATTGTAAAATGATGGAACAATATGCGAAAAATAAACTAGCAATTATTTGTTCTAATAATCAGCTAGAAGAAACAAAATCTTGTAACATGTTTATTAATATTAACAATTACCATCATTAATTTCTCTTTTTTCTTTTTCACATAAACGCCTCAATTTCAAAACAGTTTTCATCAATTTCTTACAGTTGTTTACAATTAAATTGAATTGCTTTTTTAAAAATTTATTTCCATCCTATTTTTCATGGACTAATAATTGAAGCAATAAAACTATTATGATTAATCACACAACTACTAACGATTACCAAAGAATACCTAACACCTCAAAAAAAACAAACGTGCAAATTGCTATTCCCGAATTAATCTGTTTTGTTATTGAAGAATCATTAATCATGGGGATGCTTATCTCCATGTTTTGCTTGTTTTAAAGCGCCGTCTGTATTTCTGTTTTATTTAAAAATACATTGAATTCATTTCTTAATTCATGAAATATTTTTTCAAACTGTTCTAATTTTTCTCGTTGAACAGAATGAATAGTAAGTATTCCTTCTACCAGCTCTTTTTGTCTTTCAGAAGCTAAATTTTTCAATTAGATTTTCATGCTGCTTAAAATCATGTCGAATAATATCTAACACTTCATTTTGTCGAATAAATTGGTTTTGAAAATGCTCAACATAAGTCATTAAATTCGGCTTTTCCATTTGTTGAACCACAGTACTTAAATTTCCATTAAATTGCTTGATTTCATCTCCATAGAACTTAATTCTATTTTGCCAGTAATCATGATCTGCTTTCATAGTGCTGAGTTGCTGAATGGTGTGCATGGGATGGAGGTTTAGATGCGAATTATAAATCGAAATAGGGCTACATAATATATGCAGCCCTATTATTTAATTTCTTGAAAATATAAATAAAACCAAAATTCCAATGGAGTATAATGCTAGTCATAGCCCATTAATTTGATAATCAAATATACACGAGAAATTTATTCCTTATTCTAATATAAAAAAAACATTTTTTCGCTTCCTCTATTAAAATGTTAAAGTGTTAATTCTATTTTATCGTGAAATTACAACTGAAAACCAGCCTGCTTAAGGATAATTTAACTGGATGAAATACAACATTTTTCGTATTTATTTCGAAAGGTTTCATGATTTAGTGATTTTTTAATCGATTTCACTTTCAAATTAATCCTATCCTTACAGTGATTTTAATTTTTGAAACCTTTTACAACTTATTAATAACAAATAACTTAGATATAAAAACACTCCTTTTCAATCATAAAAACTCAAACATCTCTTCATTTTCTTACATAAGTTTTAGAAAACAGATTCTGATCATTTCAAAATTGATTCTGCGAGTAGTTTGCAGTCATGAAATCAACAATGGCAATGAAACAGTTCTCAAAATTAATGTTCGCTATATTGTGTTTAACACTATTCTCGAATTTCTCTTATTCCCAAGTACAGTTTTCAAGAAAATACAGAGTAGTCGCTTATAAAGCAGGAAATCCCCAAGTATTTTCTATCTCTAATGAAGCAGAAGTAATTCCAGCCATGTCGATATATGTTCCTAATACTTTCACTCCAAATGGAGATGGCATTAATGACACCTTTGGAATCGCAGGTGAGGCTATAAAAGACTTTACAATTCAAGTATATAATAGATGGGGCGAAATGATTTTCGAATCCGCAAACCCTAATCAACGTTGGGATGGAACTTTTAAAGGAGTAAAAGTACCTCAAGGCGCTTATGTTTACCGATTAACTGCCCAAGGAGCCGCAGGTAAAAAAGAAAACCGAGAAGGTAACTTAAATGTGATTCGCTAATGACAATCCTTCTAATCACTTATCTTATTAATAAATTCTGGAAAAAGCAAGAAAGCCCGCTCCAATACTTTAACGAACGCCTTCGACTCGCTGCTATTAAACTAGGTATTTTATAAGCAATTAATTTTCTAGAGTGAATTTTCATTTATTATGGGTGAACGTTCAATTAATTATGGTGAACACCAAAATTGTATTGGCTAAACATCAATTGCTGAAGTTTAATGATAGATTTTTGTATTGATTTTCAATATGTTATATTCATTATTGAATATAATGCTAGATTAATCTCATTTTCCCATTACATTTGAGATGTCCACACCACAAAACCTTCATTTAATCCAAAGCAAAAGAACTCCTACTTCGGGATGTAGAAATTTTTTGCACCAATCACCCACCTAAAAATGAATATAAAGAAATTATCTGCAACACGGATGCTCCTTCTAGGAATTTACGGACTTCTAGCAACATTAGTAAATGTTAAAGATGTAGATGCCCAAACTTGGACACCTAATAATTATTGGACGTTTGATGGCTCAAATTCTTTGTCGGATTCTATGAGCAGGTCAAATCTCAACCCTAGTTATTTTGGATCGACTTACACTGTGAGCCCTGCTCAAACGGGAATTGGAACAGGAAAATACATGACATTTAATGGTTCCGAAAAACTAATCGTCGCATCAAATCCTTTAGCACTTGATACAGGATTCACCATCGAACTTTTAATACGCTTTGGACAGAATTCTCATGAAACAATGCAAATTTTTGGAAGAAGAGACGCTGCAATAAATATCAGAATTGGCTTTCCTTATATTCGATTTGGTACTCGGTCTATTCCAACAGGAGGTAGCTCATTAATTACTGATACTTACGAAATAGAATTAAATGGAATTGGTAGAGGAACTTACGGGTATTACACAGACAACAATTGGCATCACTTAGTTTTTAAATACGATGCAAAAGCTGGAGTAAAAGAAGTTTGGGTTGATGGACAATTACCAGTAGGCTTTAGCAAAACGCTACCTGCAGGTAGAATCCCTCCAAACGCAACAAATTCTAATGATAATGTTTGCGATTTAAATACCACTTCATCTTATTATTCATTCATCGGTGATATAGATGAATTAGCTACTTACACTTTCCCTTTGTCAGGAGCGATGGTCTACAAACATTATAATGAGTTCATACAGCATCAACATTTTAGTTTCAGCAATTCTACCACTCCTCCTCCATCTCCTAGTTCTATTGTAGGATCAATCGACATTACGGAATTTGCACCTGGCCATCCGAATGCAAATGTTGATGCGATAACGCAGCTACAAACTTTTCCCTCTTCCAGATTTAAACCAGGAAACACGCTATTTCCAAATATTCAAGTTTTTAATCCAGCTCACATTGCTGGATGGCTTACCTCAAGTTATACTAATACACAATTAATTAATCGCAGTAAAGATGTTCAAAAGGAACTAGTAACGAATTTTAATTATGCATTTCAATTATCCAATAATTCAGGATCTGTCTCTGCCTTTTCGGATACAAATACATTTCCTGGAGCTTGGATAAAATATGCTAATCAAAATACTTCATGGAAAACTTCTGTAAATTCTTATTGGCCACAAATAAAACCAAAAGATGCTGGAAAGACTTCGCTTGAACCGTATATGAACTGTAGTTGTTTGCCCAATAATTCCTATCTAAAAAATGCTGCTGGACAATTTCTGGATCAATGGGGTAATGTAGTTACTTCCTATAAAGTGGTAAGCCCAGAAGCTCCTACAGATTCGATTAAACTAGATGGACAAACTCAACGCTATTATCTCGACCAATTAACAAAAAAACTTACAAGACCTTTAGATGTTATTTTCGAAAATGGTGAATCTACGCCACGCTGGGAACAAGCAGCGTTAACTAGTGATCCTACTGTATTAGCTGCTTTCAATGCCTCTGGGTTAAATAATTGGCATAAATACATGGGCAGAGCAATGAATCGCTTATCAAGTGCCTACGTGAATGAATTTAAATCATTGCCTTCTTTAGCAAATACCAGATTTATCTATTACCAAATTAATGGTAACCCTCAATATAGTTGGGACTACGCAGAAACTCGTGCACTAGAAACTCAAATTAATTCTCAATATTATTCTTCTGGCGATATCTATATGAAATGGGCTTGGAATTGGAGATATTGGTCGGCAGATGCGCATGGCTGGCAATTCCTTATTGACTCTCGTTTACCTGAACTTGCTTTAGGTGATAAACTATATGGCCCTACTGTTTGCCCAGGTTGGGATATCAACGAAGAATCTAATGTTAGGCCAGCACAATGGTTAGGATTCTTAAAGGCTGTTGCCATGACTGGTGCCGAATATTTTAATACTGGTTACTTTGTGGAGAATCAACCTTATCAAAACCCGATGAACTATGTTTGGGAAATGGCAATGCCTGGTTATGCGCAAGGAATTACTAGTAGATACGAAGACCTACTTAAAAATGGCTCTATAATGGGTGGAGATGTACCAAATAACATTATAACAAATACCACTCAACCCGGCTATTCATTTTATGCAGGTGATGTTCGTAAATTAGTTGTTGTTCGTAAATCAAATACCATTGCAAAGTATGCTATCACGGGTACGATTCAACCAAACTCCAATGTACAAGGAAATGCAGATGTAAATTCTAGTGCAACAATTAACCTAGATGGTCAAAAACTAACTTTCAATATCCGTCGACAAGGAAGTACGTATATCTATGACAACTCAAACACTTCATCACCTGTATTCTATCAACTGGATGCATGGCATGAAGCGTCTCATCCCTATTTCTGGGATAAATCATTTAAATTAGAAGCAGAACTTTTTGATAATGTGAATGCAAGTGTAGAAATTAAAACAGAAGTACCAGCAGGAACAAAAGCAGGAGATTATACAAATTATACTTCTTACATCGGTTTTAAATCTGCATCAACTGCGGAATATAATTTCACTCCACGAGGAACAACAACTTCCAACTATTATGTTTGGGTTCGAGCACGATCTAAAGATGGAAGTAACACTGGATTTAACTTGCAATTAGATGGAACGATTAATCATAGTGTTGCATGTGTAATTGGAACAACATGGACTTGGTATTGTTTCAATACTTCTAATAGTTTACCAATTGCTTATTCAAATCTTTCACTTCAAAATCATAAGCTGGCAGTTACAGCAACTACAGCAATGTTAGAAATTGATCAAATTACTGTTACTCCACAATCTGGAAGTTACTATAGCGTGTTTGCAGCAGCATGTAATGCTACAACGCCACCCACAGCAACTATCACTGCTGCAGGTCCACTTGCATTTTGTCAAGGAAGCAATGTAACATTATCTGCAAATACTGGCATAGTATATCTTTGGTCTAATGGGGCTACAACACAAAATATTACCATTAGTACTGCAGGAAACTATACTGTTTCTGTGACTGGTGCAAACGGCACGGCCATCTCTACACCAACTGCTGTTGTAGTAAATGCTATTCCAACAAATACGGTTACAGCATCAGGACCAACAACATTTTGTCAAGGTGGAAACGTAACTCTTACTTCATCTTCAACTAGTGGTATCTATCTTTGGTCTACGGGTGTTACTACAGCATCAATAAACACATCAACATCTGGAAATTACAATGTTACTATAACAAGTGCTAACGGTTGTTCAACTACTTCTGCAATCACTACAGTTGTCGCAAGCAGTACCGTACCTTCTATAATTACTGCGAGTGGTGCAACTACTTTCTGCCCAGGTGGAAACGTAACCTTAACGGCAAATACAGGAATTGCATATAAATGGTCAACAGGTGCTACTACTTCTTCAATTAATGTTACTACTACAGGAAATTATTCTGTGTCAGTTACACAGTCAGGTGGATGTAGTACCACATCTTCTCCAATAGCAATTTCTGCAAGCAATTCAATACCTGCAACTATTTCAGCTAGTGGCCCGTCAACTTTCTGTTCAGGTGGATTGGTTACTATTACTGCAAGCTCAGGAAGTTCATATTTATGGTCGAACGGTGCTACAACACCAGCAATCACATTAAGTTCTTCTGGAACCTATAATGTAACTGTAACGCAGTCTGGTGGTTGTTCTTCAACTTCTTCTGCTTATGTGGCTTCTGTTTTGCCGTTCCCTACGAATGCAGTAACGACTTCTGGTGCGTTAACATTTTGTCAAGGTGGATCTGTGAATTTAACTGCTAGTGCTAGTTCATCAACATACAAATGGTCGACTGGTGCAACTACTGCCTCAATAACGGCAAGTTCATCGGGGAGTTATCTTGTTACTGTTACTGGATCTAATGGATGTTCTTCCGTGTCATCTGCATTAGTAGTTTCATCAACGCCTTCTGTTCCATCAACAATTACGGCTGGAGGACCCACAACATTCTGTATTGGAGGCAACGTAACTTTAACAGCAAATGCTGGTAGTGCATATAATTGGTCAACAGGTGCTACAACGGCAGCAATTGCAGTGTCTACTAGCGGCAATTATTCAGTTTCAGTTACCCAATCTAGTGGTTGCAGTTCTACATCATCCCCATTGGCTATTACCGCAAGTAATGCTGCTCCAGCAATTGTCACTTCAAGTGGAGCGACTACTTTTTGTCAAGGTGGTTCAGTAACGTTATATGCAAGTTCTGGTAGTAATTACCTTTGGTCTAATGGAGCTACAACTTCATCAATTGTATTAAGTAATGCAGGATCCTATAGTGTAACCATTACACAAGCTGGAGGATGTAGCTCGGTTTCTTCTCAATCATCTATTGTAGTGAATGCCGTGCCGTCACAAACTGTTAATGTATCAGGACCAACAACTTTTTGTCAAGGAAGTTCAGTTACACTATCTGCAACTGCAACATCCTCTACCTTTAAATGGTCAACAGGTGCAACAACTGCTTCGATAATTGCTAATACTAGTGGAAGTTATAATGTAACTGTAACAGGAGCAAATGGCTGTTCTACTCAATCAATCGCAATACCTGTAATTTCTGGCAGTAGTATTCCTGCAACAATTTCAGCAAGTGGATCCACTACATTTTGCACAGGAGGCAATGTAACATTAACAGCAAATAGTGGAACTGCATATTTATGGTCGAATGGTTCAACAGCTTCTTCTATAAATGTTACCTCAACTGGATCCTATTCGGTTCGAGTATCACAATTAGGTGGATGTAGTGCAACTTCTTCGACAACCTCTGTAACTTCTTCATCTACTGCTCCTGTTACAATCACAACAAGTGGTCCAACTGCATTCTGTCAAGGAAGTAGTGTTACTTTAACTGCAAATACAGGTAGTTCGTACCTATGGTCAACAGGGGCTACTACGGCATCTATCACAACAGTTTCTTCTGGAAATTTCTCTGTAACGGTGAATCAATTGAGCGGATGTAATGGGGTATCACCGGTTACTAACGTAAATGCAATTACCAATACTCCTGCTACAATCACAGCAAGTGGTCCACTTACCTTTTGTGGAGGAGGAAATGTTAAATTAAATGCAAATTCCGGTTCTGCATATTTATGGTCGAATGGTGCTACTACATCATCTATCACGGTAAACACAACAGGATCATATGTCGTTACAGTCTCCCAAATTGGTGGATGTACTTCAATAGCACCATCAGTTAGTGTCAACGCGAGTTCTGGATCATCAACACCTGCAACAGTAACACCATCAGGTTCAGTTAGCATTTGCCAAGGAGGAAATACAATCTTTACTGCAAGCACAGGAAATTCATATCTATGGTCAACTGGAGCTACAACAGCTTCAATTAATACAACGTTATCTGGGAACTATTCAGTTACGGTTACTCAGTCTGGAGGCTGTTCTGCAGTATCTTCTCCAAGCACGTTAGTAGTAAGTCCAATCGCTAGTTTTACAATGGGTGTGAGTGGTCCATTATCTTTTTGTAATGGAGGAAAAGTAGTTTTCTCTATTGTAAGCTCAACACCAAATATTGGATATGTTTGGTATAAAAACAATGTAGTGATGAGTGGGGTATCTACTTCTAGCTATACCGCTTCGACTGCCGGAACTTACCTTGCAAGAGTTCAACTTGGAAGCTGTGGTGCCTTCTCTAATAGATATACTGTAACTACTCCTTGCCGTGAAGGTGACATTATAAACAATAGTAATTTCAACTTTACTGCATACCCAAATCCTTTTACGGATGCAACAACACTTGCGTTTGAACTAACGGATGCAACAGAAGTTACTGTTCGAATATTAGATGTATCAGGCAAATTAATTGATGTACTCCTCAACAAAATAAATGTTAATGCAGGTGAAACTAAATTAGAATACGGAACAAGTAATTTAGCAAATGGTATTTATATTGCAGAAATAATTACTTCATCGAGTACACAGCGAATAAGAATTATATCCTCTAAATAATTCGAAAAACAACTTTAAGTAAAGGAGACAGGCAAAACCTGTCTCCTTTTTTTTTAAATTGTAATAACAGAATTAGACAGTACCTTTTAAAAGAAAAAAATAGTAAAATAAGGTAATCACAATAATTTATTACACACTTTTTTCCCTATTATTTAATGTTTTTCAGAATAGAATATTAAATTCTCACTCTCAAAGTAATACTTTTCAAATTTTAAAAACATTGTATTTTCTTAAAAAGTCTTACAAAACAAGGAACCTATAATTTACAGTTCCATCTAAACATATTGCTCATATATATTGCATGCATTAAACAACCGAAAAACAATTGGTCAAATCAAAGGTTGTGCCAAACGCAAAAAAAAGTGAGCATGAAAAAAGGATTTACAAAAACAAAAAAAATAATCGGAAATTGGGTGTTGAATCTATTTCTTACTGCATTAATTATTTCAATGTCGTTCGAGATATCATCAGCTCAATATTCACCATTCCATTATTTTACTTTTGATGGAAGTAACCCATTAAAAGATTCGTTAAGTACTGCTGTTTTAAATCCAGCATATTTTCAAAGCACTTACAGTATTTCGAATAGTGCTGTAGGTAAATCACTAACATTAGGTGTTGGTGGAAAAGATGTTGTTGTGTCAAGCACTATGCCAATCGATACTGTTATCACTATAGAATATTTGTTTAAACCATCACATGACTTTAGCACAACAACTTTTATTACAAGAAGAGATGGCGCAGTTTATATTAAAATGGGTTATCCCTATATTGAATTCATAACAAATGCTATCTCTTCTTCAGGAGCCAATATTCATCATGATCAAATGATCAATCTTGAAGGAATTGGCAGAGCATCATTTTCATATTATGTGGATGGAAATTTCCATCAAATGGTATTTAAATACAATGTAAAAACTGGTGTTAAAGAAGTATGGATTGACGGCCAACTACCAAGTGGTTTTTCTGCTTTTACAACAACGGGAAGGTTTAATCCAAATACTGGTAATTTGTCAAATAATATTTTAGATTTAAGTTCAGTAACTTCTTATGACCGATTAAATGGCGATGTAGACGAGTTAGCTTTATACAACATCGACTTGCCTGGAAATATGATTTACAAACATTATACTGAATTTCTACAAGCTAGACATTTCTCATTTAATTCGACTATTTTAATTGCCCCTACTCCTTCAGCCGTATCAGCAGGTATTGATTTAAATGATTACCCAGTTGGTCATCCTACTCCTTCAGTAAATGCAATCGATCAGTTAAGAAGTTATCCAACACCTCGCTACAAAAAAGGACATACACTTTTACCAAATTTTGATTGGATTGGAATGGAATATTTTGGTTCAGCATATCAACCGAATGTTAGTAATGCAACCGCTGTTGCTAATACAGTTGCTATTCAAACTGAATTAGCAAAAAACTTTAATTACTCAATATTAGTAGCATCGAATACGTGCTCTTATACTCAATATTCAAGCACTAGTAATTTTCAAGGTGCATGGGTTCAATTAGCAAATCAAAATCCACAATGGAAAACATCAGCTATTTGTTTTTGGGCACAAATTAATCCTCAAGTTGCTGGATATTCCTCGAATACTGGATATATTTCTAATAAAAATCTTTCTTCACAATTTTATTTAAAAAACAGTAGTAGTCAATTTTTAGATTTAAATGGAAATACTTCTTCAAATAAATATTGGACTCCATCGGCTCCAGTTGATTCATTTTATAAAGATGGTTTAACACAGCGATTTTTGATGACCAAATTATTAAATGTAATGACGCGTCCGTTGGATTTCCTTTGCGAAAATGGAGAAGTAATTCCTAAACCAGAATTATCAGCAATGCTAAAAGACCCATCTGTTGTTAACGATAAAAATACAACATCATACGACTGGGATACTTATTTAGGAAACCGCAAACTTAAAGCTTCTCTTGCTTACCGTGATCAATTTATTACATTACCTGGGTTGCAAAATACTAAGTATACAGAGTATCAAATTTCTGGTGCAACTTCAAGAATAAAATATAGTGAAACAAGGGGGATTAATAAAAATATCAATGGTCAAAACTATGCTACTCCTGACTTTTATCCACGATGGGCTTCTAATTGGTTTACGGGTGTAAGTGCATGGAATGGTTGGCAACATATTATTGAAGGAAGGTACTATGAGTTACAACTTGGAGACAAGTTATATTCTCCTTTCGTTGCAGCTGGTTGGGATTTAAACGAAGAAAATAATATTCGTCCTGGACAATGGTTAGGATTATTAAAAGTATTAGGCATGACTGGCGCTGAATTTTATTACACTGGCTACTTTAATGAAGCAGGCTCTTACAATGCGCCTAATCCTCCTCCTGCAAGTCCTGATGGTTATGCTTGGCAAGCAGTAATGCCTTCATATGCACAAGCAACAACAAGTAGGTTTGAAGATGTTTTGCGAAATGGATCATTACTATTAGGAGATGCGCCTTATTCAACAGGTACTCCTAGTAGACCAGGATACTCATTTAACACTGGCGATACAAGAAAATTAGTTGTTGTTCGAAAAAGTGATACAAAAGATCTTTATGCAATTACAGGAACTATCCAACCAAATTCAAATATGATGGGTAATGCAGAAATTGAAGGAGATGCTTTAATAAATTTAAATGGTCAACAATTACAATTCAAAATTCGTCGTCAAGGAAGTACATATATTTATGATAATACGAATCCTTCACAACCAGTATTTTATCAAATAGATGCTTGGCATGAATCAACTCATCCATCACGTTGGTCGAAAGATTTTAATATAGAAGCCGAAGTTTTTGACAATACAACTGCACTTGCACAAGTAAAAACTGTTCGTGCATCAAATGCGAATACCGGTGACTTTAGAAATGCTACAAGTTATGTTACACGTGCAGCAACGGCAACAACAAATCCAACATTAGAATATAATTTTACACCTAGAAGTAATTCTAATTTTTATTTCTGGGTACGTGCAAGAAACAATGGTGGACCTTCCGCAGGAATAACAGTAAGTTTAAACGGACAAAACCAAAAGAGTATTGGATGTATAGCAGATACAGCATGGAACTGGTATAGCGTTGATGCATGTTCCAATGCAGCAATTAACTTTTCAAGCTTATCTCCTCAGGAATACACATTAATGATTACGCCCAATAGTTCAACATTAGAAATAGATCGAATGCTTTTAACAATTGATCCAACAATTAATTTAAATGCAAATCAAGCATCTTGCGGAACTACTGTTGCAGCTATTTCACAATCAGGTCCAACAAATTTTTGCCAAGGTGGAAGTGTTAATTTAACAGCAGCTTTAGGTACTGGTTATACGTGGTCAAATGGGCAAACTACACAATCAATTAATGTAGCTGCATCAGGAAATTATTCTGTTACTGTAAATAATGGTACTGGGTGTTCATCAATTTCGAATCCTATCGTTGTTACAGTTCAAAGTAAACCTACTTCAATTATAACTCCATCAGGAGCTACAACAATTTGTAATGGACAAAATGTTATTCTCTCCTCATCATTAGGAACTAGTTATTTATGGTCCAATTCTGCGACAACACAATCAATCACAATAAGTAGTACTGGTAATTATAATGTTACCATAACGAATTCAAATGGTTGTTCAACTACTTCAACAATACAATCCGTAACGGTTTCATCGGCTTCAACTGCAACAATATCTGCAAATGGAAGTACTAGTTTTTGTCAAGGTGGTTCTGTTGTATTGTCAGCACCTTCAGGCTATAATTATATTTGGTCGAATGGAAAAACTACTCAACAAATTACCGCAACAACAGCAGGAAATTACAATGTAACAATAACAAATTCGAGCGGTTGTTCTGCTACTTCTTCAATACAGGCAATTAATGTAATGACTACTCCAACTGCCACAATAACTGCAAATGGAAACACCAATATATGTCAAGGTGGTTCTGTTATTTTATCTGCTCCATCAGGATACAATTATATTTGGTCGAATGGAAATTCGAATCAGCAAATTACAGTTGCTACTGCAGGAAGTTATTCCGTAACCATTAGCAATTCGGGAGGATGTAATGCAACTTCACAACCAATTACAGTTACTATAATCTCCTTACCACAACCAATAATAACGGCTAACGGACCTTTAACTTTTTGCGATGGAGGAAATGTTCAACTAAATGTTACAGGTGCAACAAGCTATGTATGGTCAAATGGTGCAACAACGTCTTCGATCACGGCTACTCAATCAGGAAATTATTTAGTGACGGTAACTGATGCGAATGGATGTAATGCGATTTCAAATTCAATTCCAGTTATAAATAATGCAGTACCAGCAGCAACAATTTTAGTTAATGGTCCAACTATACTAACTTCCGGACAAACTACAACACTTACAGCGTCAAATGGAGTTTCCTATTTATGGCAGCCAGGTGGGATGACTACTGCTTCAATAACAGTTACAACTGCAGGAACATATAATGCAATTGTAACGAATGTTAGTGGTTGTACAGCTCAATCTAATAATATTATCATTACACAAACCACAACTTCACCTAATGTTAGTATCCAAACTAATGGTTCACCTTCCTTCTGTGATGGGGGTTCAGTAATATTAAATGTAGCTGGTGGAAGTAATAATTATATTTGGTCACCAGGGGGGTCAACATCAAACAATATTACTGTAACAAAAGAAGGAATGTATTATGTTTATTCCAGAAATAACATTGGGCAAGTCGTTGGAAGAGATTCCATTTATGTAAGTGTGAATTCCATTCCATTAACTCCAGAAATTAGACTAACATATATTCCGAATACAGCTTATCAATTAACTGCATTTGAACCCTCTGCAGTAACATATTTATGGTCAAATGGACAAACTACGGCTAGTGTTAACGTAACTCAACCTCAGAACTTAACTGTAATTATAACAAACGCGTTTGGTTGTAATTCTCCAGTACAACAGATGACCGTAAATAGTATTACCTCGAAAAGTTGTACAACACCAGACATGTTAACAGCTTACAATTTAAGTGATACATCCGCAAATTTAGGTTGGAATCCGGCAATTACAGGGGAGATCTTCAAAGTGAAATATTGGGAAAATGGAAGTTCTGTTATTAAGGAGGTTTCAGTATCTGGAAATACATCTTCAATTTCATTACCCAATTTATTGCCGGGAACTTCTTATAGATGGTATGTTCAATCGATATGTACATCAGGTGTTTTTCAAAGTGGCACTTACCTCTTTAAAACATTAAGTAATCCTTTAAGCTGCGGATCAGTTCCAGAACATTTACGCGCAGTAAATATTAAAACGAAAAAAGCAGATTTAGTATGGTATTCAACGATAGCCGATATTTATCAAGTAAAATACCATCCAGTGGGTTCTGCTACGTGGACTGTTCTTCAACTTACAGGATCTACAAATTCAATTGGAACTACTTTGTTAAACTTATTATCAAATACAACTTATGAGTGGCAAATTCAAACAACTTGTAAGGGATATACTTCTCCCTATTCACTAACATCGCTATTCACTACATTAGATACTTGCGGTGAACTAGGCACTTTAACACTTTTAAATAATAGTTCTACAACAGCAGATTTAGGATGGACAAATCTTTCTCCAATGAATTCTGTAAGAATTAAAATTACTGATGTATCTTCTGGAACATATAAATTAATTTCAATTAATTACAATCCTTCCAATGGAATTTATACGGTAACGAAGTTAAAACCAAATAGAAAATATACTGCTGAAGTACGTGGTATTTGTTCAACTGGGGTTTTTGGTCCGTGGTCGAATAAAATAACGTTCACTACTACCAACAGTATTGCACGATTAGAAGAAAATAATCCACTACAACTTAATGGTTATCCGAACCCAACAACAGATCGATTATTCTACTCTTTTACAACCGATAAAAAAGGAGATTACGCAGTAAAAGTATGTGATTTATCGGGGAGAGAATTAATGCAAGAAATGCGAAGCTCTGATGAAGGTGACAATGCAAATGACATTGCTGTAAATAATTTCGCCAAAGGAATTTATATGTTAATTGTACAAAAAGGAACAGAGACGAGCAGATTTAGATTTGCTGTAGAATAATATTTAAGATTTCGAATAAAAAAAGACCTTTAAATAAGGTCTTTTTTTATTCGAAATCTTTATACAATAAATATTTTTTTCTTATGCTTTTAAATGTACTAAGCCCTTCAACCCATGAGTCCCGAATTTTCTCCTCGGAGAAATTATTTATGATCTGCAATCTTAATTCATCTGTTCCTGCCAGCTTATCAAAAAAATTATTAAAAAAAGAGTGCTTATCTTTATAGTCGCTATACATCTCTAAGAGGTAGGAAAGATTTATCTTTTTTGGATTAACTAACCCCTCTTTAACCAGATTCAAACCATAGCATTTTAACCCTTGGTATGGTGGATTTAGTGACATGCCAAGAATACTCTTTGGAGAAAAATCATATTTTCTTTTTACATTTTCAGGAGAACCAATAACTTGAAAAGGAATCAATGTTCCTCTTCCAACACTAATTTTTGTTCCTTCGAAAAAACAAAGAGATGGATATAAATTGACAGCATTTTTATTTGGCAAATTTGGTGATGGATTAATCGGCAAAACGTAGTATGTAGAATGATCCCAATTCAATAATTTAATGATTTTTAAATTGCAAATCATGCTGTCATTTAAAAGATATTCGCCATTTAACATTAATGCATATTCACCAACCGTCATTCCATATACTACAGGAATAGATTGCATCCCAACAAATGATTTAAATTTGGATTTTAAAACTGGACCATCTACATAACCTCCATGAGGATTGGGTCGATCAAGGATTATGAGTGGGATATTATTGTGTGCGCAGGACTCCATTACATATTGCAATGTTGATATGTAAGTATAAAACCTTACTCCAACATCTTGAATATCGAAAACTACAATGTCGATATTTTTCAAGTCGTTGTCACTTGGTTTCTGATGATCACCATAAAGTGAAATAACTTGAAGCTTTGTTAAATTATCAAAACCATCTTTTACATTTTCTCCTGCTTCAGAAGTTCCTCGAAAGCCATGTTCTGGTGCGAATATGACTTTTACATTAATATTTAATGATACTAATGTATCTATTAAATGTGTCCTTCCGATAGTTGATGTTTGATTCGCAACAATTGCTACTTGTTTTCCTTTTAACAAATCAAGGTATTCATTTATTTGGGATGCACCCGTTATTGGTTTAGCTAAGAAATTACTTCTTTGCGCTGAACAAGAAGTTGTAATAACTATAAAAATTAAAACAAAATATTTTATACTATCCATTCTATTAAGAAACCAAATAAGATGCCAAATCATTTCTTGTTTTTTTTAATCGTTTACTTATTAAATCGTCCACACAATTCATTTCCCTCATTTAAATTGGAAGAACAAAAATAATTTTATTTATATAATTCATTCTTTAAAATATTATTTATTTAATTGATCTCTTGATAAATTATTATTTAAACATCTGCACTAATCAAGAATTTGGTAAATTTAGCCTGAATTTCTTAACAATAGTCATTTGAACCTCCCACAATACATTTCAAAGAAAATTTTAAATGTCCATTCGAAGAAAAAAAGCACTTCGAAACCTGTTGTAGTAATAGCAATTATTGGTATTGCACTTGGCTTAACTGCAATGTTATTATCAGTAATGATTGTTACTGGCTTTAGAGGTGAAATTACCAGTAAAATCACTGGCTTTATGGCTGATATTAGATTAAGTAAATTTGATACAAATAATTCTTTTGAAGAACTTCCCATTTCACGTCATCAATCGTTTGTGCAAAACATATCATCCCTCAAAACAGTTGACCACATTCAATCATTTGCATATAAAGCTTGTATCTTAAAAGCTAAAGATGAAATTCAAGGTGTAGTTCTAAAAGGAGTTGATACAGATTTCAATTGGTCATTTTTCAAAAGCAAATTAGTTGTCGGTGCATTACCAAACTTTAAAGACTCCACTGAAAATGAAGTATTACTTTCAACAACAATAGCTAAAAGTTTAAGATTAAAAACTGGCGATTCTTTTCTTGTCTTCTTCATTCAAAAGGATCGTAAAGTTAGAAAGATGAAAATTTCTGGCTTATATAATAGTGGATTGAGCGAGGATTTCGACAAAGTTTATGTGCTTTGCGATATGAATTTACTTCGCAAAGTAAATAATTGGAGAAATGACGACGTTGGTGGATTCGAAGTTTTTGTTAACGACTTTGACAATATTGATAATGTATCCGAAGAAGTTTACAATGCAGCGGGTTTTCAGTTTAATGCGCAAACTATTAAAGAAATTTATCCCCAAATGTTTAATTGGCTTGAACTACAAAATCTAAATGTTATTGTAATTATTACTTTAATAACATTGATTGCTGCCATCACCATGATCACAACTTTATTAATTTTAATATTAGAAAACAGTAAACATATTGGATTATTAAAATCACTTGGGGCAACAAATCAATTAATATCGAAAACATTTATGAATGTGGCTTTCGAAATTATATTCAAAGGAATGTTAATAGGAAATATTATCGCTATTGGATTCGCTTTAATTCAAAAAAAATATGGTATTATTACCTTGTCGGAAGAGTCCTATTACTTATCCAAAGTTCCAGTAAATATTACTATAAGTGGCATACTTCTAATAAATATTGGAACAATATTTATCTGCAGTTTAATTTTATTAATTCCATTAAAAGTAATTTCCAAAATACAAGTTATTAAGGTATTGCAATATGAATAATTTAATAACTATAAAAAATTAATACGATTTTTTTATTGGGGAGTTTTTCCAAATTTCAAATAGATTGGAAGCACCATCGGTATCTAGATTAATTAAGGGAATCGTACGATCATCAAACGATTTATTTAACTCATCATAAATAAATGAATCATCAAATCCTGCTTTTGCAGCATCATGTCTAGTACTAGCAAAATAAACATTTTTTGGTCTTGCCCAATAAATTGCACCTAAGCACATGGGACAAGGTTCACAAGTAGTATAGATTTCACAGTCATCCAATTGAAAATTACCAATATTGCTGCAGGCGTCTCTTATTGCCATTACCTCTGCATGTGCAGTTGGATCATTTAACGACAAGACAGAATTACATCCTTTTCCGATTACAACTCCATCCTTTACGACTACCGCACCAAAAGGGCCGCCAATGCCATTGACAAGTCCGTATTTAGCAATATCAATTGCCACTTTCATGAATTCAAGCTGGTCATTTATCATCATCATAATTATTGGTGAAAATTAAATACAATAGTTTGTTTAACGTTGGGATGCAAACTTAATGCAACAGGACATGTATGAGCTGATTTTACAAGTATTTGTTGGTGTTTATCCGAATATACAATTTTAGGCATGAAAAAAATTATTTGTATTTCGGCTACTCTTCTTGGGTCAGTAGCCATAATTTTAGTAATCTCCACTCGTGCATCATCAATTGATATGGAATGACTTTTTGCAGCTATTCCCATAATTGTTAACATACAACTACCAAGAGAAGCTGCAAGGAGATCGGTAGGCGAAAAACTTTCACCCTGTCCATGATTATCCAATGGAGCATCAGTTATAATTTCACATCCCGACTGCATATGAATAGCAATTGTTCGTAAATGTCCTGTATACGTGGTTTTGATTGTTGGCATAAGTCAAAAATAGTTCTTCCTTTCAATATGTGCATGATCCAAACGTTTAATTGTATATTTGTGACAATGAAATTCAGTAGGCTACTATTTTTAATTTCCGGACTTATTGTCTTGAATGCCACAATTACGAGGGCTCAAACGAACCCAAACGAATATGTAGAAGAAAAGCCAGTTTTAATGAAAAACGAAATCACTTATGGTTTAAATACGCATACATCTGGAACAATCGGGATACAATTTAGAAGAAGCTATAATTTAACGGTAAATAAAAAACGAATTTACGAGGGTGATTTTATTGGAATGAAACATCCTAAGGAAGTAAGAACAGTAAACCCCTATTATGACAACGCAAAATCTTATGTTTTCGGAAAATTAAATTCTTTTAATATTCTTAGAGTCGGGACAGGATATGAGCGTACTTTATATAATAAAGCAGAACGAAATGGAGTCGAAATACGCTTTGTTTACAGTGGTGGATTATCACTAGGGATAACAAAACCTATTTATCTTGAGATATTAAAACCTACACCTCTTACAAATCAGTATGAAATTGTTGTTGAAAAATACAATCCTGAAGTTCATTTTATTGATTCAATTTATGGTCGTGCTTCATTTATATACGGAATTAATCAACTTCGATTTCATCCAGGTGCGTATGCTAAAATAGGATTCAATTTCGAATACGCACCAATATTTGAAAATGTAAAGGCACTAGAAATAGGTGCTATCATAGATGTATTTCCTAAAGAAATTCCCATAATGGCTTTTACAAAAAACAAACAGTTTTTTCTTACCTTTTATATTACTTTAATGTTTGGTAATAAGTGGTAAATAAGCATATAAAAGGCAATGAGCGACACAAAATTTATTAATAAAATTCAGCCTGAAAGAGCAAAGAAACCTGATTGGTTAAAAGTTAAATTACCAACAGGAGAAGAATATCGAAAAGTACGTCAACTAGTTACAGACAACAAGCTACATACAATTTGTGAAAGTGGCAATTGTCCTAATATGGGTGAATGTTGGGGTGCTGGTACAGCTACTTTTATGATATTAGGAAATATTTGCACTCGATCATGTGGCTTCTGTGCAGTTGCAACTGGTCGGCCAAGTGCTGTAGATTTTCAAGAACCTGTACGTGTGGCAAATTCAGTTAAATTGATGGGGATCAAACATTGTGTTTTAACATCTGTTGATCGTGATGATCTTATAGATGGAGGCTCAATAATTTGGGTTGAAACAATTCAAGCAATAAGAGAAATCTGCCCTGGTACAACATTAGAAACATTAATTCCTGACTTTCAAGGTAAATGGGAAAACCTTCAACGATTAATTGATAGTGCACCTGAAATTATTTCACACAACCTCGAAACAGTAAGAAGGCTTACAAAGCAAGTAAGGATTCAAGCTAAATATGAACGATCTTTAGAAGTCTTAAAACGCATAAGCATATCGGGAATAAAAACAAAGTCTGGTGTCATGCTTGGCTTAGGAGAAACAGATGGAGAAGTTTTGGAAACTATGGACGACCTTGTGAATTCTGGTGTTTCCATTTTAACACTCGGACAATACCTTCAGCCAACAAAATCTCATTTGGAAGTTCGAAATTTTATTTCACCTGAAAAATTTGCATATTTTAAGGAAGTAGGATTATCGAAAGGAATAAGATACGTGGAAAGTGGTCCTTTAGTAAGATCTTCTTATCATGCTGAAAAGCATCTATAAAATTTTATACTTATTCTAACAGGAATATAAATCTTTTGGTTTTTTAAACTTTATTATACACAGAAATTATGATTCGAGTAGCTATTAATGGATTTGGAAGAATTGGTCGTACTTTTTTTCGCAAGATAAATGGTCATGAAAAGATACATGTTGTTGGAATCAATGATTTAACCTCCCCCTCTACTTTAGCCCATCTATTAAAATATGATTCGGTTCATGGAAGATTTGATGGCGAAATAAGCTCTACCGAACATTCGATAATTATTAATGGAGTTGAGATACCTATATCTGCAGAAATAGATCCAGGAAAACTACCATGGAAGTTGCTTCGAATTGATGTTGTTATTGAATGTACCGGAAGATTTACCAAAGCTGATCAAGCGAAGAAACATATTGAGGCAGGAGCAAAAAAAGTTATTATTTCTGCACCAGCTACTGGTGATTTGAAAACAGTGGTCTTGGGAGTAAATGAACATATTTTAACTGGCGACGAAACGATAATTTCCAATGCCTCATGCACAACTAATAATGCTGCACCCATGATTATGCTTTTGGACAGTAATTTTGGGATAGAATCGGCCTATGTGACGACCATTCATGCCTATACTGGAGATCAAAATTTACATGATGCACCTCATAAGGACTTAAGGAGAGCTAGAGCAGCGGCTCATTCTATTATTCCCACAACTACTGGAGCGGCAAAAGCAATTACCGAAGTATTCCCAAATCTTATAGGGAAAATTGGTGGCGCAGGAATTCGTGTTCCAGTGATTGATGGTTCCTTAACCGATATTACTTGCATTGTTCGAAAAACAACTACAGTAGAAGAAATAAATTCAATCTTCAAACATGCAGCGGAGAATAATTTAAAAGGAATTCTTCAATATACGGAAGAACCAATAGTTTCTGTAGATATAATTGGAAATAATAACAGTTGCATTTTTGATGCACAATTAACTTCTGTTTTAGGAGAAGGAAAAATGGTAAAAATAGTTGGGTGGTATGATAATGAATCTGGGTACAGCGCCAGACTTGTTGATCTTGTGGAAAGATTATTTAAACAATAATTAATTCCTTAGATTCCATCGTATCCCTAATTTAAAAGTTCTAGGTGGTACTGGATAGTTAGGTATTAATTCATTTTCTCCAGAGAATAAATTATGACTTATATTTTCAATTTTCAAGAAAATTACAGCTGTGCCTATTTCTAAATTTGCAAAGAGGTGTATTGTCGGAATACCTCCTACGGTTTTCTCATCTTGTAAATAATATTGTCCAGTTGCAGGCATGTAGGCATTTGCTTTATAGACTGTCCTGTATATTCCGGAAATTCCAAATTCTGCAAGAAGTGCTTTCTTGAAAAAATAGTCCTTATATGTTATCCGACCATACAATGTTATATTGGGCAGTCTAACTATTGAATTGTCGGATTGTTCGTAAAATGAATTTGAGTAAAAATTAAATTTCTTAAGTCGAGTACTCAAAATTAAACCAGTTTTTACTAAATTAACGTTGCCGTTAAATTGTTCAGGTAAAGCTTCGAAATTATAATAAACTTTGTGTTCATACTTTGAAAAACTACCATATAAAAATACATGTTTATTTACCATACCAACATTAAAATTCAATGCTGATACCTTTTCATTCACAAAATTATTTGTCCAAGTGAAATGATTTGAATAGTAATGTTGAGAAATCGCTTCAGGGCATATTGATGAAATCTGAAAGCCACCTCCAATCGTATTAAAAAAAATCGAGTTAAAAGATTTACTCAAATTAAGTAGAAATGAATGATCATATTTTTTATATGATCCAACGTTTACAAACTGGAAATCAGATTCAACATGGAAAGAGTACCAATCAATTTTTCCAGACGCAAACGGTGTTATATAAAACAAATTAGATTCATGGATTAAATTTTTCTCTTTAATATCACTTCTTGTTAGACCTGCAAAAAAAGAAGTTGAAAATATATGAGAAGAAGAAAGAAATACATGATTTAAAAATACACTATTTTTAAATTCATTATAGGAGGAAGAATCTTTGGTTGAATCAGCATTTATATAAAAATGGGAATAGAATGAGGAATCATTTGTACCCTCATACGAACGACCGAATACTTTATATGAAGAATTTAAACCAATAAATAAAGCGGAAGTATTAATAGAATCAGTAATCTGCTTAGTGTTATTATCAAAAAGTTTAAGAGATTGTTGAATTCCACCTACGTGCCTTTTTAGTTTTGTATTACCGTCCACTAAGTTCAACTTCAATAAGCCATAATCTGATTTTGAAAGCCCATTAGAACTCTGACCATCAGCAATTCCACCATTTTCCTCTGCCTCAACTTTATGGTAATTATAATTTACCAAAAGAGAGTAGCGCTTAAAGTTATAGTTGATGGTGGTTTCAAAGATTTTGCATTTCCCAAATTGGTGATATAAAAATCCTTCTGATACAATACTGTTATATAATAGTGTAACTATTAAATTTTTCCCGATCCGCTGTTTATGGTCAAGAAATAACAATTGTTCTCGCTTAGTCCCTAAAATAAGACTTATCCTAGAAATACTTTTCCCAGTATCTAACTGTAGATTATTTGAATTAAAATTCATGTACTTTGAAAAGTTGTTGAATCCGCTTCTGTATTCACTTACATTCGACAATGAATCATTTACAAATGTCCTAGAGAGAAAAAGGTCATAATCCGCAAATTGAGAATTTAAAAAAGAAATTGAATAATTTTCAGGTTGGAAGGAAATTTTTGCTTTGGGTGGCGAAAAATTATTTAGAATTACCTTGGGTACGATAGTAGGTACAATAATGGTGGAATCAATAATTTGAGCTTCCAAGAAAGTAAAGGAAAATATCCATAGAAAAAGAAGAGAAGAAATTAATTTCCAATTATTCATGAGTAAGCAATCCAAGTATTAAAGGCTCTTGCAAAGGAATTGAAAATATTTGAAAAATCAATAAGAGGTTATATAAAAAGAAAATGCCCCGACAAGCGGGGCATTTTCAAGGATACGGCGACGACATACTCTTCCAGTTATTATACCAGTACCATTTGCGCAATTGGGCTTAACTTCTCTGTTCGGAATGGGAAGAGGTGGGCACCAACGCTATAATCACCATAATATTTTAATTTCTCACTAGGAGAAATCGACAGGGATTGGAAGAAAATACACTAACATATAAATTTATTGAGGTGTTAGAAAGTCTACGGGCAATTAGTACTACTCGACTTTGTCATTGCTGACTTTACATCTATAGCCTATCAACGTCATAGTCTCTGACGACCCTTATAAAGAAATCTCATCTTGAGGCAAGTTTCGTGCTTAGATGCTTTCAGCGCTTATCTTAACCGAACATAGCTACCCTGCGCTGCATCTGGCGACACAACAGGTACACAAGAGGTTCGTCCGACTCGGTCCTCTCGTACTAGAGTCAGGCCCTCTCAAATTTCTAACGCCCACAACAGATAGGGACCGAACTGTCTCACGACGTTCTGAACCCAGCTCGCGTGCCACTTTAATCGGCGAACAGCCGAACCCTTGGGACCTTCTCCAGCCCCAGGATGTGACGAGCCGACATCGAGGTGCCA
>JANXSD010000014.1 GCA_025352785.1 Bacteroidota bacterium | reverse complement strand
CTTTTTCATTGGATGAAAATAAAATTGGCTTTTTAAGTTGCTCCGCAAGTGTTTTACAAGGAATAATTCCGTTCACATAATGATTTAACACATCATCTAATCTCTTTAATCTTCCATCGTGCATATATGGACCAGAAAATTCAATATTACGCAACGTGGGCACCATAAATTTCAATGAGTCGTTGTTATTATGTGTAACGTTCATTCTTCCAAGGTCGTTGAGGGTTGTGTCAAGTGTTAATCCCGTATTCTCAAATTGGAGGTTGGTGAACAATGGTTCCTTATGACAAGAAGCGCAATTAGTTTTAAATAATTTATAACCTTTGTTTTCTTGCAACGAAAACTGTGCTGTTTTTTGCATTACACTATCATATTTAGCATTAGAGCTAACGATAGTAAGTACGAATTGAGAAATAGCTTTTAAAGTATGTTCTCCAGTAATAGTACTATCTTGAAATGCATTAAAAAACAACTTGGGGTATATAGATGAATGTTGCAATTTAGAAACTACATTCTCTATTTTTTCATCCATCTCATCATGATTCGTAATTGGCGCCAATGCCTGCATGTCAAGGTGGTTGATGGCACCATCCCACATAAAAGTTTTATGCCATGCTAAGTTTACTAATGCCGGTGCATTTCTGGTTCCAATTCTATTCTCAATCCCATGGCTCAACGAATGATCAATATGCGCGAAGGCTGTATATTGAGAATGACAACTTGAACATGATGTAGAATTATCACGCGATAAAATAGGGTCGTAAAACAAAACTCTTCCTAATAAAATTTTTTCAGCACTAAGTGGATTCTTACTGAAATCGTATTCCGTTTTAGGCCAATTTGGTGGTGTTACAAAATACAAATCGGCAATACTTCGAAACGCAAATAATAATGCACTCAAAAATAAAAGTGCTATATAATACTTTTTCATTGCACAAAAAAGCATTTCGAAAATTCATTGGAGAGCATCATCGCGTTGCTAGTTGGTTCCATTATGTGATGATGATTTGTTAAATCAATCGCAGAAATAAATTTCTCAAGATCAATCATTACATTTAAGTTTGAATCATCTTTTACACTTAATTCAATTTTTTGCATGTTGTAATTTGGATATTGATAACCACCGAGATGAAATTCAAATTCATTATTTCTAGTAATACAAGCATTACTTTTTCCTTCTAATTTAATGTTGATATAGCCATTTTGCCATGTCCAATACATTCCTTTTGTAGGATCTAAATCTCCGCCCATAGCACCAGAAACATTGGTAAGGCTGTCAATTCCGAGATTAAAAATTAAACGATTAAAGAAAACCTGCATAGGAATTTCCAATGCAACTTTCAAAGAATTACTAATGGAGGCATCAATTAAGTGATAACTATTATTTTCACTCCAAACAATTTTATTATTTTCAACACATTCAATATTTGAAATATAAAATTTCAATGTGTTAAACTGAATACTATCACCATTTCCAAATTTAGAATATGATCCCCCAACCTGCAATTGAGATCCAGCAAAAAAAGGATGAAAAACCAAAATACGATTCTCCTTATTTTGGGCCTTTAAATATTTTACATTGTATAGTACTATTATTAAGACAAATAATAATTTTAATTTCATCTATATAAATTTAATTTCTCTAATTATTTATAATGATAATGCCTAATGCAATATACAATTTTACAATTAAAAACTTCGGTTCTAATGTATAGAATTTATTAAATTTCCTCTCCGCTTTTCGGTGAATCGCACTATTTTAAAGGTATCAGCATCCCTCAACACTGTTATACCAACTGCCAATATGTTTTAGTCCAATCTACTTGTCCTTTTTCATCAATACTTCTTAAAAAAACAGTTCCGTAGGCAAAGGCTATGCAACGATTTTTTAAAATCGTCTTGATAAAAAAATTACATCGCATCTTTGGACAAAAACATATTTGCAGTTGGTATTAGACTTAATAAATATAATGTGCGAGTCAAATGCAAAATTGATAGAAAATTGTTCTTAATTATATTTTAAAATTAGCGAAGCATCCACACTTGCTGAAAAAGACAAACCAAGTTTATAGTAAAGAATTATTAAAAACGGGGAAGTCAACCCTAATTACAAACGAAAAAGCGTAATTTATAGAAGAAGAAAAGGCAAATCTTATGCAGCGACTCTTTGCAAAATTAATTTACAAGGAATCGAAGAAGTAACGCAAACCCGATGGGATTTAAAAAGTGGGATATTAAAAATGTCTCCAACTTCCAATTTATACACTTCCTTTTCATCAATAATAATTTCGCATGAGCCTTCAACAACCATGAATTTTTCATGTTCATCAATGTGTGTTTCTGGTGGCACTTCTCCTTTCAACCAAACAATTGCTGTTGTTGCCTTAGGAGTAAAACCAATGATACGGGCAAAAATATCGTAAGAGGAATTTTCGGGCTCCAAATCCTTTCTATTTAACCACTCTTTATATTCTTCAATATTCGATTTTTCACTAATTATTGGAGGAAAACTTGGATGTTCACCACTTTGCATACGGACAGTATAATCAATAGTTGCCAATAGAAAAGGCTTAACCGTTATGGGTGGTTTAATCGCGGTGGCATCAGCATATTTTTCAAGAGCTGTACTAATCAATACAATTTCATTCTGAATTTCGACATGTTGAAGCGCCAATTTCTCAATCTCCAAAGTTTCTTCTGCAGTTGTATTTCCTAAAACATACATTTCTAAAATTCCGGATTCAATAAATCCATTGAGGTTTTCCATATTTTTCATTCTAATATTAGGCAATTAAAATCCGCTTTCTGTTGAAATCTAAATACTTAACCACAATTTCAATTTTCGCACTGAGATTTTATCGCTAATCTCTATTTTTATTCAATTACTCAAATCTAATCCTTACCCTTCCATCTACGATAAATCTAGTATGTTTGGATTTAAGAACTAGAAATTACTTCAAACTTTAAAATAATACAGCTTAATTTATCTTGAATTACCTCTTAAACGCAAATATACCATGTTTTGTACTAACTCATTTACTACTTCAAGTATTATCAATTTAATTTGAAAAACTCATCTATAAAGAGAGTTCCTTTTGGGATTGCAATAAAATCTTGTTTTGCTTATTTATTTCAGATTTACCAATAGGCAGTATCAAGAATTTTTAATGGATCAATAATTGCGTTTCTTTGAGATATAATCAAAAAAATTATGAAAAACATCTTATTAATGTTCCTCGTTGCGGGATCGCTTACAATAACTTCATGCGGACGAGATGGGGACCCTGGGGCACAAGGACCAGTAGGACCAAAAGGAAATGCAAATGTCAAAAATTGGTTTTTAACCACTATTAGTACCGATTGGCAGACCTTTGGAACTCCTGGAAATACTAATCACTCCAAATACGTGACCTTTTCAATACCCGAATTAACAAGTACGTATGTGGATTATGGAATGGTCTTGGTTTATCTTAACCAAAATGGATTTTATACTCCTTTGCCCATCACTGCACCAACAGGAACTAATAATGTATTATTTTTTAATTACGTTACTATTGGAAATGTAGAAGTGGACATTCAACTTTCGGATCTCTCTACTCCAAATACAAACAATGCGAATTATGATTTTAAAGTTGTAGCAGTGGCGGGTTCAGTTAAGTTAGCAAATCCTGATTTAAATTGGAATGATTATAAAGCTGTAATGCAACGATTAAATTTAAAAGATTAAAGAAAACTCGGGTAGATAAAAAATAGCTATCCGAATTTTTTTTACCTAACTAATTATACCAATTATATTTACTTCGGGTTCAATAACGACTCCGAACTTTTCAAAAACTGATTGTTTAATTTGTAATGCTAATGCATAAATTTCATTACCCGTGGCGTTTCCGTAATTAACAAGTACTAAGGCTTGATCTTTATGTGAACCAGTTTCACCAATGCGTTTTCCTTTCCATCCACATTGCTCAATTAACCAACCAGCAGCGAGTTTCATTTTATTATTTGGAAGAGGATAACCTACAATAGCAGGGAAATTTTCTTTTAGCGAATTAAATTGTTCTGTTTCAATTTCAGGATTCTTAAAAAAACTTCCTGAATTGCCTAGAATTTTTGGGTCAGGAAGTTTACTTTTTCTGATGTGAATTACAGCATCACTAACATCTTTCACTGTAGGATTTCCGACAACCATTTTACGGAGCTCTTGAGAAATAGCTCCGTACGAAATATTTATTCTGGGATTTTTATTTAATTGAAATGTGACAGAAGAAATAAAATACTGATCCTTAAATTCATGTTTAAAAACACTTTCGCGATATCCAAATTTGCAATCCAGTTTACTAAACGTTTCCATCTCAAACGTTTTTAAATTCATTGCCTCTAACTCATAAAAAACATCTTTAAGTTCCACACCATAGGCTCCAATATTTTGCATTGGGCCTGCACCTACACTTCCTGGAATAAGACTTAGGTTTTCTATTCCTCCAAGATTTCTATCGATGCTCCATAAAACCAATTCATGCCATACTTCTCCAGAAGCAACTTTCACCCAAACATAATTTTCATCTTCATTAACAATATGGATACCTCGCAATTCATTTCGCAAAATTAATCCTTCAAAATCATGAATGAATAAAACATTACTTCCGCCTCCTAAAATCATGTACTTTTTCCCTATACACTCCTTACTATGGAGTACAGAATGAATTTCGCTTACATCATGAATAGATGTGAAATAAGATGATTGAATATTTAATCCAAAGGTGTTCAATTCCTTTATGGATACATTCTGAAGAATCGACATCAGCTACGCTAATTTTTATCTGCTAAAATTATAATACTAAAACTTATCAATAACCATATTTATCTTTCCATCTACTTTTTAGAAACTGCCTAATTTCATTCTCTCTAGTATTATTCCCAGGCTCATAAAATTTAGTTCCAGATAAAGTCTCTGGTAAAAATTCTATATCAATAAAATTATTTTCGTATTCATGTGCATAGCGATAACCCTTTCCATAATCTAAATCTTTCATTAAACCAGTTGGAGCATTTCGCAATTGCAATGGTACAGGTTGATCACCATTTTCGCGAACAGCTTTTATTGCAGATTTTAATCCGATATAACTTGCATTACTCTTTACGGATGAAGCAAGGTATACTGCGGTTTGTGCAAGGTTTAATGTACACTCAGGATATCCAATCATTTCCACAGCTTGAAAACAAGCTGCTGCAATTAATAATGCATTTGGATTTGCATTACCAATATCTTCCGAAGCAAGAATCAACATTCTTCTTGCAATAAATTTAGCTTCTTCACCACCTTCTACCATTCTTGCTAACCAATACAAAGTTGCATTGGGATCACTGCCGCGAATTGATTTAATAAAGGCAGAAATTACATCATAATGTTGTTCGCCACTTTTATCATACGCAGCAATTCTTTGTTGTGCAACGCGCGTTACAGCTTTATCGGTAATTATTGCAGGTCTCACCGTAATACTTTGTACTACGATTTCTAAAAGGTTTAAAAGCTTACGTGCATCACCACCAGAAAGCGTAAACAATGCCCCCGTCTCCTTTAGCATTACATTTTGCTTTGAAAGATACGCATCCTCCTTAATTGTTCTATTCAACAATTGAAGCATATCGGATTCCGATAAAGGCTCAAGTATATAAATTTGTAAGCGTGACAATAATGGTCGTATCACTTCAAAGGAAGGATTTTCTGTTGTTGCACCAATTAAAATTATGGTTCCCTGTTCGACAGCGGCAAGCAATGAATCTTGTTGTGATTTATTGAATCGATGAATCTCATCAATAAATAAGATTGCCTTTCCAATTTCTTTTGCTTTCGCAATCACTTCACGAATTTCTTTGACACCCGCACTGATTGCACTTAAGGAAAACATGGGTAACCCTGCATGATTTGCAAGAATGAATGCAAGTGTTGTTTTGCCTATCCCAGGAGGTCCCCAAAAAATTAAAGATGGTATATTACCTGATTTTAAAAGCTGGCGAAGAATCCCATTTGACCCAGTTAAATGTTGCTGACCAACGAGTTCATCGATACTTTTCGGCCTCATCCGTTCTGCCAACGGAACGGAAGGAGTTTTCATTTGAGAGCGGTATCTTTTGAAATACTTGTTACCGTAATTTCAATGCGATTATTTATTTCATGTTCTTCTTCGATGCATAAAAGACCATTAATACAATGATTCAGCAATTTAGTTTCACCATAACCTTTGGCAGTTAGTCGCTCTGCCTTTATTCCTTGTGATATTAAATACTGCATTACCAATTCAGCACGACGTTGTGTCAAACTGAGATTTTCGGGATCCTTACCTCGTGAATCCGTGTAAGAACCAATTTCTATTTGAATGCGAGGATTTTCTGTAAGCAATCTTACTAAATCCGATAATGCTTTTGCAGATGACAATTTTAATTGCCAATCTTTTTTATTGAATGCAACACCTTCCCATATTGCAGGGCTATTTACTTTTATTTTTTTCATTGCCACTTCCACATTTACAGTTTCGGAAAAACGTTTTCCTTTCGTTGTTGTAGAAGTATTTATCAAATAATAATTTTGATTATCACATTTTAAAGAATAATCCTTATCCCCTTCCGCTTTAAAACGAACTTTGCCACTTGCATTTGTAACGACAACAGTATCTTTTTTACCCTCTTGTTGCACGGCGATATAAACTTTATCAATTGGAGAATTTCCAACTTGATCGATTACAGAAATTTGAATTTGTAGTTTTGGGAGATTCTTTTCGAAGCTAAAAATTTTATCTTCTACACTTTCACGATTAGAGGAGAAATAACCAGACACAGAAGCTGAATCAATGATATAACTAAAATCATCCATGGATGAATTTATTGGTCGTCCTAAATTAATTGGTTGTGACCATACGTCATTCACTTTATTTGATTCGAAGATATCAAGACCACCTAATCCTTCAAGCCCATCTGAAGCGAAAAATAATGTAGAATCATTTTGCAAGAATGGAAACATTTCATTTCCTTCAGTATTAATTGGAGCTCCCAAATTTGTTGGTTGGCTCCAATTATTATCACCGACAGATTGGACCATATAAATATCGGTTCCGCCATAACCCCATGGCATATCGGAGGTAAAATACATAATCGTTCCGTCTTGATTTAATGCTGGATGACCAACAGAATATTCACCGCTATTGAACAACATTTCACCTTTAATTTTCCATAAGCCTTCCACCATTTCTGACTTATAAATTTTCAGAACATTGATATTCCGTTTATTTTTTTCAACAACATTACTCATGTAATTATTTCTAGTAAAATACATTGTATTGTTATCTCGTGAAAAAACTAATGGACCTTCATTAAATTTTCCATTTACATCACCTCTGATAGGTTCGGGGTCAAGCCAATTACCGTGATCAGTTTTCTTTGCATAAAACATATCCAAATAACGTTCACCAGTCCAATCAGATTTCGTTCGATTAGAACCTTTGTAATATTTATCGGAAAGAAAAACAATTCCTGAACGGTAGAATGCAGGGCTAAAATAATTTTGTTTTGGAGTATTTAATCTTAATGCATTAATGGTATACAACGTTGTATCCATATCAAATTGCTGAAGATTTAAACAAGCATGCAACATTCGTTGTGCACGAAAATCACTTTTATTTAATTCCAAATATTTTTCCAATTCAATTTGAGCTTCGCTATATTTTGCATTACGCATCAGCGCTTCGGCTAAATATAAATTCCATTCAGGTTTAGCGTCTTGAAACTTTATGATTTTTCGATACCAAAATTCTGTTTTAACTGCATTGCCCATTTGATGATAGCAGTCAGCAATATTGATCATTGCTTGATTATCAATTTTATTTCTCAAAACAAATTCATAATCTTTTGCAGCCGTAGCGTAAGCAAATTGATCATAATTTTCATTAGCAGTACGTAAACGAACTTGAACACATCCTGTTAAAAGGGTTATCAATAAACTTGAAAATAAGATGATATATTGTTTTCTCATAATTAAAAATAGCGTGGAGATTTCATTTTCAAAACAGAGAAACCAAAATCATAGCCTAACATTATTTCATGTGAACCAGAATTGTAATTACTTAAATCACCGAGAGAATAATCATAAGAATAACCAATTCGTAGTTTCTTACTTAATTGATATTCGAACATCCCAACAATGGCTTCTTTGGAACGGTAAGATGCCCCGATCCAGAAAATATCATTTATCAAAATATTTAAATTTAAGTCGTATTGAACAGGCGCATTCCCTTCATATCGTATCAAGAAAGAGGGTTTAAATTTTAAATCATTTTCGTTTTCAAAAACTGCACCTGCAGTAGCGAAATATCTTCTTACTTGATGATGAACAGGAGTACTAGGATCAAAAGAACCACCTTGTGATTTATCATAACTTATTAAAAATGGAGCAGACAATCCTGCATAAAATCTAGTTTGGTAATAGTAAACTCCTAAACCTGCATTAGGCAAAACACTACTAAAGGTATTGTAATCATAAACTTTATCATTAGGATCCCAATAAACCAACTTAACAACTTCCGAATTAAAGTTACTAATTCCAGCTTGAATGCCTACTGATAACTTTCCAACCCCTAATGGAAGATGGTAAGCTAACATAGCATAGATATCAGTTTCCTTTGTAACGCCAATTTTATCTTGTTGAATTAATGCCCCCAATCCCAAATTTTTCTTTTTAATTAAACCATTAATGGTACCTGAATACGTTACAGGGGCGCCATCAAAACCTGACCATTGTTTACGATACATTAAAGTACTGCTAACATATTCTTTACTTCCTGCATAAGCAGGATTAATTAACAACCCATTAAACATATAATGACTTAACAATGGACTTTGTTGTGACCATACGCTGATAGTAATGCAACACATCACCATTACGAAAAATAATATTTTTTTTCTCATCGTCGTAGGTCTACATACGTTTTAAAAATTTTATTTAGTTGGCGCACTTTTAAAATAACGAAATAAGTTCCATCTGGCAAGTTTTCACCATTATTATTTGTCCCCTTCCAATTACTTCTATAACTATTCTTCTCAAAAACTTTACTTCCCCATCGGTTATAAACAACGAATTCATTATCGGGATAATCTTCTAATCCTTTAACAAGAAATTCATCATTATATCCATCTGCATTTGGAGAGAATGCATTTGGTAGTTGTATATTGGATAAGCAATCGAGTGAGTCTCGTCGGTAAATATTTATTTTAGCTGAATCCCGACAAGTACCATTGACAACAGTCCACTGAAAGAAATTATTTCCGAAATTTAAATTTGATATTGCAGTAAATGCCCTCGATACAAACTCAATACTAACTCCTGATGAAAACGTTGACCATGACCCTGAGCCGAATTGTGGTCGAGTAGCATTTAAATTTGTTTCACTACCACAAATAGTTCTATCAATACCAGGTATTGCTTCAATTTTAGAGGTGATCGCAACAGTAACATTTGATGATACCAAACATTTTCCATCAGTTACCGTCCATTTAAAAATGTTATCACCAGCAGGCATATTAGTTACATTAGTAATAGCAGATGTTGAATCCGAAAAAACAATTATGCCTGAATTAGTAACGGCTGTCCAATAACCGATTCCGTATGTTGGTGTATTTGCTGAAAGCATTGCAGATGTTTCTCCGCAGACAGTAAAATCTAATCCTGCAATTGAAATTAATTGTGGTGGTTCACTAAGAACATAAGCAGAAGTACTTGTACAATTATTTTGATCAGTAATTAAAACAGTATACGTATTTGCTGGAAGACCCAATATATTTTGTGTGACTGCTCCATTGCTCCATATATAATTATAAGGTGCAGTTCCACCATTTAAGCTAAGATAAATTTCCCCATCAGAAGATTGATTACATTTAAGATTATAGGGTGGATTTTTTTGTGGTATTACCGAATTAACAACTATTGGTGATGGTTGCTTTACTTCTATTGATCGAACTGCGATACAACCACTCGCATCTTTAACAGTGACAGTATAAATTCCAGCAATTAAGTTTGTAATAGAGGGGGTTTTATCAGGAAGATTAGTCCAAGAATAATCTAATGGTAATGTTCCGCCCCTAACAGAGATTGTAACAAAGCCATTATTACCACTAGGACAAGAAACATTTCCTGAATCAATAACAGTAATAGTTGGTCCACTTAAATTACTCACATTCGCAATACTTGATTTAGTACATCCTTTAGAATCGGTAACTGTTAAACTATAGCTTCCAGCAGGAATATTAAACAGCGTATCATTTATAGAACCAGTTGACCAAAGTAAAGAATAAGATGGGATACCGCCACTTACAGATACAGCAACGGAACCATTATTAACTCCACACGTTGCATCAAGAATGAGCGGAAATGCAACAGTGATTGCAGCAGGTTCTCCTACAAAATATGAATTAGTTGAGGTACAACCTTGATTATCTGTAACGATAACAGAATAATTTCCTGCACTTAAATTATTTACATCTTCTGTGATTTGTGTTGTGTTAATCCATGTAAATGAATATGGCTGAACACCCCCTGTAACATTTAAATTAATTTTTCCATCAGCTAATGCATTACAAGAAACACTATCAATTTTTATTAAATTAATTATTGGAAGTCCCGTATTTATTAAATTGAAAACAGTATCCTTCGTACAGAAACGAGTATCCGTTATTGTTAAAGAATAACTTCCAGCTGCAAGAGATGAAATAGTAGAAGAAGCATCTGAAGTTGACCATAAGTAAGAGTAACCGGGATTTCCTCCAGTAACTTGAACGACGATTATTCCGTTATTCAATCCACAAGTGGCGTTACTAATTGTTGCACTAATGATAAAGGGTGCAGGAGCAGAAACAGTATCTGAATAAACAACAGTACATCCATTAAAATCAGTTACTGTAACCGTATAGATTCCTTCAGGGATATTTAAATTATCAGCAGTTAAAACTCCATTACTCCACAAATAAGAATAGGGTGTGACACCTTGTTGAACAACTACAGTTAATGAACCATCACTTCCACCAGCACATTTTACATCTACTTTAGACTGCAGCTGAACTGTAGGACCATCAATATTATTGACAACGAAATTTTGTTGCAGCGTACATCCATTATTATCGGAAATAGTAACAGAATATGTTGTAGCTAATAATCCATTAATTATAGAAGTATTCGCTGAGTTAGACCAAATATAAAAATATCCCGGAGTTCCTCCAGAAGGAGTTAATTGAATACTTCCATTTGCATTTCCACATGTTGAATTAGTAACTATTGAAAGAGCAGTTAATGCTGATGGTTCTGTAATGGTTGTAGAGATAGAAGAAGTACATCCAGCAAAATCAGTTACTGTTAAAGTATAAACACCAGCTATTAATCCCGAAATGTCTTTCGTTAGAAATCCATTTGACCAAATGTATGTGTAAGGGCCAGCGCCACCACTTGTACTGATATCTATGGAACCATTACTTCCATTTTTACATAATACATTTTGTTGATTAGTAATCACTAATGTTGGAGCATTAATGTTGCCTACCGTAATTGAATCTATAGATTTACAATTATGAGAATCGGTAGTTGTTACTACATAAATACCCGGAATGAGAGATGCAATTGAACCTGTTGTTGCAGCATTCGACCATAAGTAAGTGAATGGTGAAGTACCACCGCCAGTAGTGAGTGATATACTGCCATTAGGCTGACTACAATTAGAAGAAACACTTGTTAGAGATGCGAATAAAAGTGCTGGGTTTGTAATTGCATAATTTGCAGTTGTTGTACATCCAACAAAATCAGTCACGGTAATTGTGTAAGTATTCGCAATTAAACTATCAGCAGTTAAACCAGTATCTCCATTCGACCATATTAAACTATTGTAAGGAGTTGTTCCTCCTGATACATTTACATTAATGACTCCATCCGAAGTTCCAAAACACAATGGCGCCGTTGAACTTAATAATTGAATTGTAGGAAATCCACTGGAAACAACTTGTACTGAATCTGTTTTTTTACATCCTAAAGAATCAGTTACTGTAACCGTATAACTTCCTGCACTAATATTTACTAACGATGCTGATGTACTTCCGCCATTCCATTTGTAAGTGTATGGTGAGGTACCTCCTCCACCTGCAACAATTACAGTTGCATTTGACAAATTACAAGTTGCATTGGTAACAGTAAACGATGCAGATACGGATGTTGGCGCTGGCAAATTAACAGTTAAAGAGTTACTACATCCGAAAAAATCAGTGATGGTAATCGTATAAATTCCGCCGCCAATATTTGTTCTGCTCAACGTTATTACTCCATCATTCCAAAGATATTGGTAAGGCGATTGTCCACCTGCTTTTGAAAGATAAATAGCACCGTTTACACTTGCATTACATTTAGGAATTCTAGTAGAATCTAATGTGAGTGTAGGGCCTGCAATTGTGCCAACACTAAAAGAAAAAATAGAGTCACAGTTATTAAAATCAGTTACCGTTAACGTATAATTTCCAGCAACTATATTTGAAATGGATGAACTTAATCCCCCATTCGACCACAAATATGAATAAGGTGATGTTCCACCAGATATAACATTATTGATAGCGCCATTTGCTTGTCCACATCTCGCCTTTGTGACAACTGATGAAATGGCAATTTTCAATGGTTGATCCACAAAAATGGAAAGCGAATCTGAGCAACCAATATTATCTGTAACAGAAACAGTATAGTTACCCGTAGTTAAGTTGCTGATATCTTGAGTAACTGCAGTAGTGGACCAGGAATAAGTATAAGGTTGAACACCACCTGAAACATCAATATCTATTGCACCATTAATTCCACCATTACAACTAACATCCGTTTGGCTGATAATTGATATAACTGGTCCGTTAGCTTGTGTAACATTTACTGTTTTAATTTTGGTACAACCACGTAAATCAGTAATTGTTACACTATATTGACCTGCAAAAAGATTGTTTATTGCTGCTGTTGTTGCTGAATTACTCCATAAATAAGTATAAGGAGGTGTTCCTCCTGAAACATTCACTTGAGTACTTCCTAATGCTAATCCGCAAAATGTTTGTGTGGTAGTAAATGATCCTGAGATTATGGAAGGTTGTGAAATATTTATAGTTCTTGTTGCAGTACAACTATTGAAATCAGTAACAACAACAGAATAAGTTCCAGAAATTAAATTTGATATATCTTCTAAAGTATCATTGTTGGACCACAAATAACTAAATGGTGCTGTACCTGCATTTATTGTAATATTGATAGCGCCATTGCTACCTAAAAAACAAGAAACATTTTGTGAACTTGTTAAACTGATACTAGGTCCAGGAATATTTGTTAAATTATATACAAATGACTTCGTACATCCATTCGCATCAGTTGCAGTTACCGTATAATTTCCAGCTGATCGATTCGTAATTGATGGGCCTGAAGTTCCAGTTGACCATAAATAAGTATATCCAGGATTACCTCCATTAGCAGCAGCATTGATATTTCCATTCGCATTTCCACAAGTTGGTTGCGTTGCAGTAAAAACTATACTAAGAGCAGAAGGTTGAAGAACTGAATCAATAGCTGTTGTAGTGCAATTGTTTGCATCCGTTACTGTAACGGTATACGTATTGGCAACAACTCCATTAATATTTTTAGTTGTAGCACTATTACTCCACAAATAAGTTAACGGAAAAGTACCACCTGTAATTGTTAATGTAATGGAACCTGTACTTCCACCAAAACACAATACAGGACTTGTTGTAATAACACTAATAACCGGAGCAGCTTGATTAGAAATTGTTTTTGTTCCTATCACTGTACAGGAATTAAGGTCGGTAATTGTTACAGTATATGTTCCTGCCAATTGTGAGGTAATCTGTTGCGTAGTGGCATTATTACTCCAGAGATAAGTATATGGTGTTGTTCCTCCAATTGCATTCGCATTAATAGACCCATTGCTAGAACCACAGCTACTATTTATACTAGTAAAACTTACAGCTAATGTTGCAGGTTGAGTAATGGGATACGAAGCAGATGCTTTGCATCCATTTTGATCGGTAACGGTTACGGTATAAGTTCCTGAAGTAAGTGCAACTAAATCTTCCGTAAGAATTCCATTTGACCATTGAAAGGTATAGGAACTAACGCCTCCACTTACAGTAATATTTATACTTCCATTATTACCTGAATGACAACTTACATTTGTAACAACAGAAGCTATATTAAGTGCTAAAGGTTGTGTAACATTAAAGATTTTTACGGCTGTACAACTAAACACATCAGTAATAGTTACCGAAAAAGAACCTGCAGAAACAGAAGAAATATCTTGTGTTGTTGCTGCATTGCTCCATAAATAAGTATACGCTCCCGTACCGCCTGATGGTGTAATATTAATTACTCCTGTAGGGACTGCATTACATGCTAAATTTGTGATTATTGCAGTTGCATTGATACTCGCTGGTTGGGTTAAAGTGTAGTTTGCTGAAGTGGTACAAAGATTAGCATCAGTAACTGTTACAGTAAATGTACCTATAGAAAGTCCTGTTAAATCTTGTGATACACTACTGTTGCTCCACAAATAAGATATCGTTCCAACTCCTCCAGTTACAGAAATATCTATTGCACCATTCGATCCTCCGTTACAAGAAACATTTGTTACCAGAGCACTCGAGATAACTGGTGCATTTGCCGATGTAACTTGAATAGATTTTGAAATAGTACAACCGTTAAAATCTGTTACTGTAACGGTATAGATGGCAGGAGATAATCCATTTATTGTAGCCGTTGTAGCGCTGGTATTCCATAAATAAATATAAGGACTAGTACCTCCTGATGGAGTTGCTGTAGCGGAACCATTAACACTTCCACATGTTGCCTGATTGGTGCTTACTATTAATGCTAAAGTTGTAGGTTGTGTGAGTGTAAACGACGAATTAGCTGTGCAACTATTTGCATCAGTAACAGTAACAAGATATGTACCTGCAATCTTTCCAGAAATATCTTGTGTAATCGCTCCTGAATTCCATAAATAACTGTATGGAATTGTTCCGCCAAAAACAGTGATATCAATTGCGCCATTTGTTCCGCCGAAACAGGATACGTTAGTATTTGTATTCGTAAATGTTATTGCTTGAGGTTGACTAACGGTAATTGATTTTGCAGATGAACATAAATTATTATCCGTTACAGTAACTGTAAAAACACCTGTAGCGAGCCCCGATAAATCTTGTGTTAAAGCTCCGTTACTCCATGAATAACTATATAATGGTTGACCCCCTGAAATAGTTATATCGATTGCCCCGTTATTACCGTTATGGCAGGACACATTCGTTATTGCTGTAACAGTAATTATTGGTGAACCGCTATTGCCAACTAAAGCTGACGAAATTCCTGTGCAACCAAATAAATCAGTAACGGTTACAGTATATGTTCCTGCTGCAAGTCCGCTAATTACAGGAGATACGGATCCCGTATTCCATAAATACGAATAGGGCAATGTTCCTCCAACAACGATAGCAGAAGCAGAGCCATTTGCTGCGTTACATGTTCCATTAACGGGAATAATATTAATATTAATTGTTGATGGCTGCGAAACAGTTGCTGATATTTTAGCAGTACAAGAATTCAAATCGGTAACGGTTACAGTATACGTATTTGCTGCAACGTTATTTAAATTTTGTGTAAGTGCACCATTACTCCACAAGTAAGTGTAAGATGGATTACCTCCCGAAACTGTTAAGTTTACACTTCCTGTTTGTGCTCCAGCACATCCTGCATTTGTAACTGTTGTCGATAAATTTAATGCGGCAGGTTGTGTGATGGTTGCGGAGGTTGTAGCAGTACACGAATTCGCATCGGTAACGGTTACGTTATAAGTACCAGCAATTTTTCCAGTGAGATCTTGCGTGATAGCTCCATTACTCCAAGCATACGAATAATTAGTTGTTCCTCCAGCAACTGTTAAATCAATTGCTCCTGTTGATGCACCATTGCAAAGCACATTGGTAGTTGAATTAGTTAGAATTAATTGATTGGGTTCTGTTAATGTAACTGTAGTTGATTCCGTGTCTCCATTATTATCAGTAACCGTTACAGTATACGTGCCTGCAAAAAGTCCAGTTAAATCTGCGGCCGAAGCACCGTTCGACCATGCATAAGTATACGGATTAACACCACCATTAGGGACAATAGAAATCGTACCATCATTAACGCCATTGCAACTAATATTTACTCCATTAAAATTGGAGACGGTAACACCCAATCCAAATAAAAGCGGGGTTATATTATTTGAATGATTTAAGAGCTTACCATTGATATCTAGATTTAAACTTGCGTTTGCATTTGTACAAAAAAAGATGACAATGCCCCCAAGCAACAAATAAGTTTTATTAATAAATGTTGAACCTAACTTAATTAACAATGACATAGTAGGTGTTTGAAAAATGGGAGAATTTTATGAATTATGAAGTTGCAACTAATGACAAAGGTAAAAAAAGGAAACCGTCCTACACATATCTTAAAGAATTCCTTGCAAAATTCCTGGAAAAATACCCATTAGAAGGGATAAAATCGCTACAATCGTTAACAATATTTTATGACCTCCAGAAATTTTTGGGAGCACTCCATCTTCCTCTTCCCGAGGTAAAAACATAGTATAAATCACTCGGAAGTAATAATAAACACCAATTAAGGAGCTCAGAACGGCAACCAGCACCAGCCATAAATAACCACTCTGAATTACACCATAAAACAAATAATATTTCGCAAAAAATCCTGCTAAAGGTGGAATTCCGGCCAAGGATAGCATTGCAAGGCATAATAAACCGGCATTAAAAGGTTGTTTTGCTATAAATCCTCGAAGATTGATAATTTTTTCATTGTCATTTGCTCCTAACGCATGTAAACATGCAAAGGCACCTAAACTAGCTATTGAATAGGCCGAAGTGTACAAGAAAATTGCACCTGCTGAAATATGATTCATCGCCACAATTGCCATAAGCATATACCCTGCATGTGCGATACTTGAATAGGCCAACATTCGTTTAAAGTTCTGCTGCATAACAGCCAAGACATTCCCAACCAACATTGTGAGCGCGGCTACAATGGCCAATGTTTCACCCCACCATCCTGATAAATCACTGAAACAAGTCGCGAATAACCTATAAAATGCAGCAAATGCTGCTGTCTTTACAATCGTCGACATAAATGCGGTTACGAGAGTTGGTGAACCTTCATAAACATCAGGAGCCCAAAAATGGAAAGGTGCTGCTGACACTTTGAAAAGCAATCCTACTAGCATTAATAAAACACCAGCATATACAAACATTGGTAGATGCTCAGAATTTTTACTTAAATAATTTGCGATTTCTTGTAAATTAAAACTCCCAGAGGCGCCATAAATCAATGTAATTCCAAAAAGTAAAAAACCCGTTGCAAAGGCTCCCATCAAAAAATATTTTAGTCCGGCTTCATTCGATCTTAAATCGTGTTTATTACTTGCTGCTAAAACATATAAACTGATTGATAATATTTCGATGCCTATAAATAACATGGACAAATCCGAATAACTGATCATCACAATTGCACCAGTTAAACAAAACAAAATGAGTGCAGCATGTTCTGCCTTGCTAGTAGTAGAGATAAAATACTCCTTCGACATGATGAGCCATAGTGCTGTTAAAACGGTAACCATTGCTGAAAATGCAATTGCATAATTATCGAAATAAAGCATATCATGATAATAACGGATAGAAGTATTCCAATCCATTACAAACAGACCAACAACTGAAATCAAGCCAATCGCAACTAAGGGAAGTAAAAGCTTTTTAAAGCCCAATACTTCCGACATCATTGCCGCAATTCCTAAACAGGCTATAACTATTAAGGCATTCATGCTTTAGTAGATGTCTTTAATATGAACCAGGATATCTTCAAGCGCAGGTTGAGCAACCATAAATATTGGCTTTGGATATATTCCTGTTATGAAGATTACCGATACAATTGATACCAGTATAATTTTTTCTATTTTACTTAAACCCGTAAACTCTGTATATTTTGCATTTGGTTCGCCAAGCATGATTGCTTGATATGCTCGAAGCATATATACCGATCCAAGAATTACCGTTAATCCTGCACATGCGGCAATCCAAGCATTGTATTGATAAATCCCATTGAGCAATAAAAATTCTCCTACAAATCCATTTGTTAATGGAAGGGCGATGGATGCTAACAAGACAATCATAAAAAGGATTGTAAAGATGGGTGAATTATTCGCTAGCCCGCCGAGTTCAGCAAGATTTCGTGTTTTCATTTTACGTTGGATGATATCAACGATGAAAAACATTCCAACCACGTTAACACCATGACTCAACATTTGAATCATCGCACCTTGCAATCCTTGAATGTTTAACGATAAAATTCCTGCTGCAATTAAACCAACGTGTGCGATAGAAGAATAAGCAATTAATCGTTTGAAATCTTTTTGAACAAACGCCATTAAGGAAGAATACACAATACTAATCACGCAAAGTATCATTGCAAAATGCCCCCATTCGTTGATGCCAATTGGTACTATCGGTAACATCCAACGAATCATTCCATAAAGTCCCATTTTTAACATGATTCCCGACAAAAGCATGGTTCCTTGTGTTGGTGCATCCGTATAGGTATCAGGCTGCCAAGTGTGTAACGGAAATATCGGAATTTTGATGGCGAAGGCGATAAAGAATGCCCAGAATAACCATCCTTGCGCTTCAGGAGTTAGTGTTACATTATAAAATGATTGAATGTCGAAGGTGTGAATACCAGGTGTTTGAAGATAGAGGTAAATCAATCCAACTAACATCAATAAACTTCCTGCTAAAGTATAGATGAAAAACTTTAAAGTAATTCTAACTTTATCTTTTCCACCCCACATAAGGCATATAAAATAAATTGGAATTAGTGCTAACTCCCAGAACACATAAAACAGAAAACCATCTAATGCCGTAAATACTCCAACCAGTGCAAATTGCATGAAAAGTATTAATCCGTAAAATGCTTTTGGGTTTTCATTTTCATTTCTGAAGGAAGAAAGAATAATTAACGGTATTAAAAAATTGGTAAGTGCAACCATCAAAATACTAATACCATCGAAGCCCGCTTTAAAAGCGATTCCTAATGATTGAATCCACCAATAATTAACTCCGAATTGATTGGCGATATCTGATTTAAATAAAGTGAATGCATAAACAATAGCTGCTAATTGAAGCAAGCTAACCACCAAGGCAAAGTACTTTACTTTATCACGGCTGATTACGGCGCAAAGTGGAGAGGCAATAAGAGGTATGAAGAGCAGGAGTAATGTCAGCATGCCGTATTAGTGAATCATAGTTAAAGCAACGAGTAAAATAATTCCGATAACCATTCCGAAAACATACGTTCCGATACTACCAGTTTGAACATAACGCAAAAGCGAACTAATTCCATTTAATATATAACCACTTCCATTTACGATACGATCAATTACTCCTAATTCGATTCGCTTGTAACTAAAGGAGGCTAGCCAATCGATAGGTTTTGTTATGAGCGCAGAATATATTTCATCGATATAATATTTATGAGAAAGTACTTTTTGAAATCCGCGCAACTCACCTTCATTCGTTTCAGGCATTACCGCTTTTTTAACGTAATGATTGTATGTCATTATAATAATTAATACAACCATTGTTAATGATCCTCCCATCACCATCAACTCCGACGATTCTGGCAAAGTGAGTTCTGCTTTACGATATATAATAGAAGACAGAAATTCACTAAAATAATGTGGTACATGGAAAACTTCTGGCATTCCTAAAAATCCTCCAATAGTTGAAAGTAGTGCAAGAATTATTAATGGCATAGTCATACTTGATGGTGACTCATGCAAATGAGTACGTTGTTGTTCTGTCCCTCTAAAAGATCCGTAAAAAGTTAACCAATACAATCTAAACATATAGATGGCAGTTAATGCAGATGTAAACATCAATACCACAAACATGAATGGCGAGAAGGCATATACTTTTGAAAGAATCTCATCTTTAGAAAAGAATCCTGCAAAAGGAAATACTCCAGCAATTGCTAATGTTCCAATTAAAAAAGTGATATGCGTGATTGGTAATTTCTTTTTTAGTCCGCCCATGTAACGGATATCTTGTTCGCCACTCATGGCATGAATTACAGAACCAGCACCAAGGAATAATAAGGCTTTAAAAAATGCGTGCATCACAACATGAAACAAGGCAGTATCATAAGCGCCAACACCAAGCGCAACAAACATATATCCTAACTGACTCACTGTGGAATATGCCAATACTTTTTTAATATCATTTTGCTTCAAACCAATTGTTGCTGCGAAAACTGCAGTAACTAATCCAACAATTGCAACAATCTCTGAAGAGTATGGCGCTAAAGTATACAATACGTTAGAGCGAATCACCATATAAATACCGGCAGTTACCATCGTAGCGGCATGTATTAATGCAGAAACTGGTGTTGGTCCTGCCATCGCATCTGGAAGCCAAGTATAAAGTGGTATTTGTGCAGATTTTCCCATCGCCCCAACAAACAAAAGAAGTGTAATTGCAGTTATTGCAGCATCACCATCAGGAAAACCTTTGGCAGCATTAAATACTTCTTGATAACTAACACTTCCAAATGTTGTATAGATTAAAAAGATACCCAGCAAAAATCCCAAATCACCAATGCGATTCATGATAAAAGCTTTCTTCGCAGCATTGTTGTATTCCGTGTATTTAAACCAAAATCCTATTAGCAGATAAGAGCATAATCCAACTCCTTCCCATCCTGCGAACATCACGATATAATTTGCACCTAATACAAGGAGCAACATAAAAAATATAAATAGATTTAAGTAAGAAAAAAAGCGTGAATGATCTTGCTCATGCTGCATATATCCAATCGAATAAACATGTATCAAAAATCCAACACCCGTAATCACTAATAACATAATCACCGATAGACGATCAATCAGAAAAGAAAAGGGAATATTTAAGTCACCAACATTAATCCAATCAAACATTAAAATACGTTCGGGAACAGAACCCACCTGATGTATCTCATTAAAAATGATTACTGAAACAACGAAAGATAGGAATACTGATAAACTAGCAATTGCACCGCTTAAGCTTACTGGCAAACGCTTGTTCAGCATTCCTATCACCAGGAAACCCAGTAAAGGAAAGAGCGGTATCAGCCAAGCTAATTGAATCATGTTTTTTATTTCTACTTTTTATATATCTGATAATCCCCCCACACAACCTCCTACATTAAAAATTATTTACCATTTGAGTTTGTTAAGCTCATTGATATCAACAGTTCGAATATTATTATAAATCATTACGAGAATTGCTAGCCCGACAGCCACCTCTGCAGCAGCAACGGCCATGATAAAGAATACCATTACTTGACCACTTGCATCGCCATGTTGTGCTGAGAAAGCTGTCAACAATAAATTAACTGCATTTAACATAAGTTCAATACACATGAAAATGATTATTGCATTGCGACGAAATAATACGCCCATCACACCAATTGTAAATAGTAGTGAAGACAGTGCTACATAATAGCTAAGCGGAACGACATGCAGGATATTATTCATTTCGATGTCTTTATTAATCAACACTTTTTTTACCAAGCATTACGGCACCCACCATAGCAGAGAGCAGCATGATAGAAATAATTTCGAAGGGTAATAAATATTGTCCGTAAAGTACTTTGCCAAGATTAGCAACAGTACTATAACTTTCGTTTGGTGATGGAGGTCCTAATGTTTCGGCACCTTTTGTTGCTTCAAGTAATACCAGAAATAACAATCCAGCTAGTACACCTGCTGCAATTTTGATGAGTGTATTTTTATGAGGCTCCGATTCTTTATTCATATTAATAAACATGATGGAGAAAAGAAAGAGTACCATGATAGCACCTGTATACACGATGATATGTACTGCAAAAAGAAATTGCGCATTTAAAAGCAGGTAATGACAACCTATTGTGAAGAAGCAAAAAATAAGGTACAATACACTATGTACCGGCTTACGCGATAACACAACCATCAATGCGCTAAACACTGATAATGTGGCAAGAATATAAAATGGTAAACTTGGTTCCAATGATTTTAGTTGACTTAACCGGGTGGCGAAAATAACACATCCGCCATTACCGAAAAAGCGATTTATATTTTACGATGCGCTTTTGTTCGTTTTCCGATATCAATTCGTTGATCCGCTTCCACTCCTTCTACCAATTTATCCTTGCCATAGATGAAACTTGCTCTATCCACACCAGAAGGTACGAGCCTATCTGTTAGGAAGATAGCTTCCTTTGGGCAAGCTTCTTCGCATAATCCACAGTAAATGCAACGCAACATATTGATCTCATAAACAGATGCATATTTTTCTTCGCGATAAAGGTTTTCTTCCCCCTTTTTTCGTTCGGAAGCCGTCATTGTAATCGCTTCAGCAGGACACGCAACGGCACATAAACCACATGCGGTGCAATTTTCTCGTCCTTGTTCGTCGCGTTTTAGCACATGCCAACCACGATAAACAGGAGCCATCGGTCGGGTTTCTTCTGGATAATTAATCGTAACAGATTTGCGGAAGAAATGCTTTAAGGTGATCATCATTCCACCAGCAATTGCAGGCAAATACAATCGCTCCATCAATGACATTTCCTTATTTACGACTACTTTAGATCTATTGGTAAGCTGCATTTAATTTTTATTTTTTTTGTCAGAATGAATAATTAGCTCTTCTTTTTCTGAACAATTTTCTTGTAAGGACTTTTTGAGGTGATGGTGCCATCGGGCATTCTAAACAGAACTGTATTCATGTATCCAAATACAACAGGGAGACCCAAACTTATACTTTCTTCTATCGCTCTATTGACGCCAATATTCCCTATGGTCAAAAATTCAATAGCATTTCTAAACAAATTCTTGTCTTTGATTTTACTTATATTCGTGTTAGCCATTCTCATCTAGTGAATTAATAAAGTTATCATACAATATATCATTTGCAATTACAAAATTTGATTTGTTACCAATTGCAATCATCTCAAACCTATCGGTGTTATTATATAAATGCCATTCGTCCGCAAAGTTTCGATAATTATTCCAGAAATACTTTCGTCCTCTATAATATCTTCTAATAACGTCTTCATCAGGTACAAAATGACCCCCTTTTTTTATTCTATCTTGAATACGTTGAATGCATCCTTCTGCACTATTAATTGTAATATAAATTAATTTAATTGAATAACCCGCTTTTCTAAACTCTTTCAAAAACCTGCCAAGAAATAATCCTGACATTGTAGATTCAATTAATAATGATTTTCCCTTTTTAAACAATTCTTCAATCCGTTTAAAATAAATTTTACCAGCACCTATATTTCCACCCTTAGACTTGTCATCAGAATTCTCTTTCGCAATTTCGTCGGCATTAATAAAAATATATTTTTTATTTTGTTCGAGAAATATTCTAGCGAAAGTGGTTTTACCCGACCCATTCGGTCCTCCAATAATTACAAGTTCTTTATTTTGCAATTGCTTTAATCTAAAATTATATTCTACAATTTAAAATTCATTTTCAACCTAACTGTCCGCTTCTCCACAATACAACAAGTGCTGTAAGCAGAATATTAAATAATGCAAGTGGAATCATTATTCTCCATCCTAAATGCATCAATTGATCATAACGAAAACGAGGGATTGTCCAACGTATCCACATGAACAAAAAGATAAAGAAGAATATTTTTCCGAAGAAGACTGCGGTTCCAAGCAAGCTCAATGCGTTGTGTGATAACCCTAAATTGCTGAGAAATGGGAAGTTGTATCCGCCAAAATATAAGGAAGCAATGATGGCAGAACTGATGAACATATTGATGTATTCAGCAAACAAATAAAATCCCAATTTCATCGAACTGTATTCGGTGTGATAACCTCCAACCAATTCCGTTTCACATTCAGGCAAATCAAATGGTGTGCGGTTACATTCTGCAAACGCACAGATAATGAATAGTAAAAATCCTAATGGTTGATAAAACACATTCCAATGTGCGCCATGTTGTTGCTGCACCATTTCACGAATACTCAATGTTCCTGTCGTCATTATTAGTGCGATGATTGCAAGTCCCATTGCTAATTCGTAACTAATCATTTGTGATGAACCACGAATAGCTCCCATTAATGAATACTTATTATTGGATGCCCATCCACCGATCATGATACCATAAACACCAATAGAAACCACACCGAAAACATAAAGAATTCCAATATTAATATCAGTAATCTGCATCATGTATTCTTGACCGCCAATGATTAAACTATTTCCCCATGGAATTACAACTCCCGTCATGCAGGCAGTCATCATCATCACGCAAGGACCTAAAATGAACAAGGCCTTATCAGCATTGGTAGGAATAATTTCTTCTTTCATAAACATCTTCACGCCATCAGCGAGAGGTTGTAGCAAACCAAATGGACCTGCTCTATTCGGTCCCAATCGATCTTGAAAGAATGCTGCAATTTTTCGTTCACCGTATGTTGAATACATTGCTATCAACAACGAAGCAACGAAAACTGAAATCACTAAAACTAATTTGAAGAGTATAAATTCCATAATATATTAATCGCTCTATTGTAATCCTACTTTCACTTATTGATGTTCGAAATGTTTATCTATTGTTTGTTATGTGCTTTCTCACCAAGAAGTTTTTGATTTGAAACATCAATCTTCAGTTGTTTATTCACTTCATAATGATTTTGTGCAATCACAGATTGGCGATCGATATGTCGTGGTCCTTCTATGTTCCAGTCTTTTGTTTCTTTTCTTTCGAAACGGCATTCATTACAGATCCATTCTTCTACTTCACCAAATTTATCTTTTCTTGCAGTAACACGTAACACATCATCACCACTTAACCAAACAACTGTTTTACCTGAACACTTTGTACATTTACGATGTGCATTCATTGGTTTTGTAAACCACACACGACTTTTAAATCTGAAAGTACGATCTGTTAATGCACCAACAGGACAAACATCAATCATGTTTCCTGAAAAATCTTTATCGACAGCTTTCTGAATATAGGTGCTAATTTCTGCAACATCGCCTCTGCCAATCACACCGTGATCACGGCTTTCACAAACTTGTTCGGCAACCTTTACACAACGATAACAAAGGATGCAACGTGTCATGTGCAATTTAATATTTTCACCGATATCAATCTTTTCAAATTCACGACGTTTAAATTCGTAGCGAGATTTTTCGATACCATGACTATAACTTAAGTTTTGCAAATCACATTCACCAGCCTGATCACAAATGGGGCAATCGAGAGGATGATTGATTAATAAAAATTCTACAACACCTTTTCTAGCTTCCACTAAATCAGGAGCTGTGATATTTTGCACTTCCATTCCATCCATCACATTGGTGCGACAAGATGCAACAGGCTTAGGCATCGGACGAGGATCTTTCTCTGAGCCTTTCGTAACTTTTACGATACAGGTACGGCAATATCCTCCACTCGTTTTTAGTTTCGAATAATAACACATTGCTGGAGGTACAATATCTCCTCCTATCAAGCGTGCTGCCTGAAGGATACTTGTTCCCTCTGGTACTTCAATTGACTGACCGTCGATAGTGACTTTCGGCATAATGTAATTTGCTTATACTGATTCCTGTGAGATATTATTCAACCGGTAATAATGATGATCTTCTATTATATTTTGTGGATTCCGAACATACTCTTCGAATTCACTTCTGAAATGTCGTATTGCACTTGCAACAGGCCATGCTGCAGCTTCACCCAACGGGCAAATTGTTTTGCCTTCAATTTTTGATTGAATATCCCACAGCAAATCGATGTCGGAAATGTTACCATGTCCATCAAGAATTTTGTGAAGAATTTTTTCCATCCAACCAGTTCCTTCACGGCAAGGACTACATTGTCCACAACTTTCGTGATGATAAAAACGTGCGAATGTCCAGAGATTTTTTACGATGCTAGTATCTTCATCCATCGCAATAAACCCTCCCGAACCCATCATCGTTCCTGTTGCAAAACCACCTTCACCAAGTGATTCATAGGACATCAAACGTGGTTCGCCATTTGCTAGTTTTAATATTAATTCAGCAGGTAAAACAGGAACGGAAGAACCTCCCGCAACAACTGCTTTTAATTTTTTTCCATTTCTTATTCCACCACAATATTCATCAGAATAAATAAATTCTTCTACAGGAATTCCCAATTCAATTTCATAGATGCCAGGCTTATTGATGTGTCCGCATGCAGAAATTAATTTTGTTCCTGTACTTTTTCCAATTCCGATTTTTGCATATTCATCGCCACCTAATTTTATAATCGGAACAACTGCCATTAATGTTTCAACATTATTCACAACAGTAGGGCAATCCCATAAACCTCTTATCGCAGGAAATGGTGGTTTAATGCGAGGGTTTCCACGTTTACCTTCTAGCGATTCAATCAATGCAGTTTCTTCTCCGCAGATATATGCTCCTGCACCACAATGCACATGTAAATCGAAATCAAAACCGCTACCTAAAATATTTTTTCCTAAAAATCCTGCAGCATACGCTTCATCAATTGCTTTTTGTAAAATATGATAAACGTACATTAATTCACCACGGATATAAATATAAGATGTGTGACATCCTAATGCAAAACTTCCGATTGCCATTCCTTCGATGAGCAGGTGTGGAATACGTTCCATCATGTAACGATCTTTAAATGTCCCAGGCTCACTTTCATCTGCATTACAAACTAAATAACGTGGCACCCCTTCTGGCTTAGCAAGAAAACTCCATTTCATTCCAGTAGGAAATCCTGCACCTCCTCGTCCGCGTAAACCAGATTTTTTTACTTCTTCAACAATTGCATCAGGAGTCATCGACAATGCTTTTTTGAACATGTCGTAACCACCATTATTTTGATACGTATCCAGTTTCTGAATACCTGCAACGTTAATATTATTCGTTAGTAATTTAATTCCCATAATTTAAAACATACTATTTTAAAGGCTCTATTAAATTTAACCTTTCATTACGTATTATTCTCTCATATAACGCATCAGAACAAATATCCAATTCATCATTCCATGCAATAGCACCTGTTACGTCGATATATGCTTTGTTAAATAAATCACCATTGCTCCATTCCTTAAATACACCTTTACCAACTAAATCAGAAAGGTCTACTATACCTTCATTACCATCTGAAATCTTTATAATTAATTTAAAGCCTGGTTCAGTTTTAATTAATAAGGGTTTTACAATACTCATAATAATTTAATTTACTTTAATTTCATTTTTCGCCCAATGTGAAATAGGCTCAGAAGTTGTTTGACGGTATTCATCAAGAATCGTATCAATTTTTGCAGGTGTAAGAAACTCATGATACTTCTCTCCAACTTGCATCATTGGTGCTGATCCGCATGATGCTAAACACTCTACTCCCTTAAGAGTAAACATTCCATCGACTGTAGTTTCACCTTCTTTAATATTTAATTTCTTACCAATATAATTTACGATATCTTCTGCACCTGATAACCAACACGGACCTGTGCGACAAACTTCAATCACACATTTACCAACTGGCTTCAAATTAAACATTGAATAGAATGATGCGACTTCATACACTTCGATAGATTGTATCGATAAAATGGAAGCAACGTAATCCATTACAGGAGCGCTTAGCCATCCACCAAATTCTGCTTGTGCAACATGTAAAATCGGCAATATCGCAGACTTCTGTTTTCCTTCCGGATAGCGACTCATCAAACGCTTTACCAATGCGAATGCATCATCACTAAATTTTATTTCTTCACACATAAACTACATTTAAATCTAAAATAAATTATACACGTTATAATCAAGAATCTAACTCACCAGCAATCACGTTCATTGAACTCATTGTTAAAATTGCATCACTCAACATCGCACCTTTAATCATTTCTTGATATGCTTGATAATAGATGAAACATGGTCGGCGGAAATGCAAACGATAAGGAGTTCTTCCTCCATCACTGATAAGATAAAATCCTAATTCACCGTTACCACCTTCCACACAATGATACACTTCTCCTTTCGGAATTGTTGTTTCACCCATCACAATTTTGAAATGCCATATTAGACCTTCCATCGTATTGTATACCTCTTCTTTGGGAGGCAAATAAAATTCTGGAACATCAGCATGAATAGAAGTTTTATCCTCTAGTTTATCGAGTTTCACAATTGCTTGGCGGATGATACTTAAGCTCTGCCACATCTCTTCATCACGCACCATAAAACGATCATACGTATCACCATTTGTTCCAATTGGAACAATAAATTCAAATTCATCATATGAACAATAGGGATTCATTATGCGTACATCATAATCAACACCTGCAGCGCGTAAATTCGGACCAGTAAAGCCATAATCAAGAGCCATTTCCGCAGTGATAGGACAACATTTAATAGTACGATCCATAAAGATGCGATTGCGTACAAGTAAGTCGTCGAACTCTTTTAATCCCGCAGGAAAGTCCTCTAAAAACGTATTAAGTTTTTCCCATGCTACTGGAGAAAAATCGCGTTCTAATCCACCAATACGTCCAATGTTTGTTGTTAAACGTGCACCACATATCTCTTCAAAAATTTCGTAGATTTTTTCGCGCCATTGAAAAATATACAAGAAGCCCGTCATCGCTCCGCTATCAACACCAATTACTGAATTACAAATAATGTGATCAGAAATTCTAGAAAGTTCCATGATGATCACACGCAAATATTGAACACGTTTTGGTATTTCAATGCCTGCAAGTTTTTCTACTGTCATGTGCCATCCCATGTTATTGATTGGCGACGAACAATAATTTAACCTATCAGTAATGGGAGTAATCTGATAAAACGGGCGACGTTCAGCAAGCTTTTCGAAAGCGCGATGAATATATCCTATTGTTGGTTCTGCTTCAACTATAATCTCCCCGTCCATCTTCAATACATTTTGAAAAATTCCATGTGTTGCAGGGTGTGTAGGTCCGAGGTTTAGTGTTGTATACTCTTTAGGTTGTATAACAGTATAATTATTTGACATTTTTTTGATCGCTTCTAATTAAAATTCCTTGGATGATACTTGTTTTTAATATTGGTTAAGAATTAGAAATTATCGTCCAAACATTTTATCATCTTTATCATAACGGAAGGGATCTTCAAGAGGAAATTCCTTACGCATTGGCCATCCTTCTAATGAATCCATATTTAATATTCGTCGTAAGTTAGGATGTCCTTCAAAACGAAAACCGAAAAAGTCATAAGCCTCTCGTTCCATCCAATTGGAAGACGGCCATAACACAGTTAAAGATTTAAACATGGGCACAGCATCGCTCGTAAAAGCTTTTAATCGGATACGATAATTCAAAGGCATATTGTGCAATTGATACATCATCCCGAAAGGTTCAATGGCATCAGGATAATGCAAGCCACACATCGTAGTTAAGAAATGACAATTAATTTTAGAATCTTCTTTTAAGAATTGAATAACATTAAATATTTCTTGCTTGTTAACTGTTACTGTAAGAAAATCATATAGTGTTTCGGAAGTGAGAATTGCTTCTCCAAACTTTTCTTTCAACTGATCATTTACAAACTCATTACTTAATTCAGACATACTATTTATGCGTTAGAGAAAAATTCGTTGACTTTAATTTAGTTCGATTTTATTCCATTCCGTAAGAGGCTAACATCTCACGGTATTCTGCAGAATTTCTTCTACGTAAAGATTCGTTATGTACTAGATCTTGAATTTTTAATACGCCATCTAAAATTTGTTCTGGACGAGGTGGGCATCCCGGAACATATACATCCACAGGAATAATACGGTCAATCCCTTGCAATACAGAATACGTATCGAAAATTCCTCCTGTTGATGCGCATGCGCCAACAGCGATCACCCACTTTGGTTCTGCCATCTGTTCGTAAACTTGTCGCAAAACAGGACCCATTTTTTTTGCTATCGTTCCCATCACCATTAGCAAATCGGCTTGGCGAGGTGAGAAGCTTAATCTTTCAGAGCCAAATCGCCCTAGATCATACGTTGATGCCATTGTGGCCATGAATTCAATTCCACAACAGCTAGTTGCGAAAGGCAGTGGCCAAAGAGAATTTTTCCTTGCCAAGCCTATAGCCTTATCTAAAGAAGTAGCCATGAAACCAGGCCCTTCGTATCCCTCTAATTTTACAACTTCCGTCGACATCTTTCTTCGATTTTAAATTCTTACTCCCACTTTAGAGCACCCTTTCTGATGATATAAATTAATCCTAACACTAGAATCCCCATAAAAAGGAACATCTCGAGTAAACCTGTCACTCCCATCGATCTGAAATTTACTGCCCACGGATACATAAATATTACTTCAACATCAAATAAAACGAAAAGAATTGCTATCAAAAAATACTTGATAGAGAACGGCATTCGTGAGTTTCCTTGTGGTTCAATACCACATTCGAAAGTTTCTAATTTCACTTTTGATTTGCGATTCGGCCCTAACAAATGGGTGGCTACCATCGTGCTAAGCACGAATCCCATTGCGACCACAAACATCATGGCGATTGGAAGATAATCTACAGGTGCGCTAAGTAATATCATATTGATTTTTCTTATAGCTTAACACGTTCTTAGAAACATTGTTAAACAGAGGAGCGAAATTACAGATTTTTAATGTTTCTATCCTATTAAATGAAGCTAATATCTCATTTGAAGTTCTTAAATAAATATCCAAATGTAAAACAGGCGATTCTTCTCAATAAATTTCAATAGTACAGTCCCTTTAAAATATTTCAAGGCTAATTAAACAATTAACCTACGCTATTGTTATACTATTTCTAACAATGAAAAATAAAAAAGTACTGATAATTGGTTCTGGACTTGGTGGTTTGGCAACGGCTTTAAGGCTGACTTCCAAAGGCTATGAAGTAGAAGTGGTGGAGAAATACCATCAGGCTGGAGGTCGGTTGAACCAACTTTGTAAAGATGGATTTACCTTTGATTTAGGGCCATCTTTTTTCAGTATGAGTTATGAATTTAAAGAACTATTTGACTATTGCAAAATACCTAATCCTCTTGTAATAAAAGAGTTAAATCCACTTTACGCTGTTTATTTCGAAAATCGCTTAAAACCGTTTTTGATCTATAAAGATTTAGAGAAATTAGCAAAAGAATTTGTAGATGTGGAAGCGAATATGGTTGCCAAAACAGAAAAGTATTTGTCTGCTGCGGGGAAACTCTTTCATGATACAGAAGACATTGTGATTCGTAGAAACTTCAATTCTAAATCGGATTACCTGATGCAGTTAACACGTGTTCCACTAAAGCATAGTCCGAAAATGTTTCGCTCGATGTGGACAGAGCTTGAAAAAAATTTCGATTCGCAAGAAGTTAAGGTAATATTTTCTCTTGTCTCTTTTTTTCTGGGTTCCACTCCTTTTCAAACTCCGGCTGTTTATAGCTTACTGAATTACACCGAGTTAAAACACGATGGATATTGGAATGTAGAAGGTGGCATGTATAAAATTGTTGAAGAGATAAAAAAAATATTAGATCAACGTGGTGTTAAATTTCATTTCAATACAGAAATCCAATCTATTATTACTGATTCGAAAAAAGCTAAATCTGCCATCAGTGTTGACGGTCGTGAATTTGCTGCGGACTATATCGTTTGCAATGCCGATGCGGCTTCCTTCCGAGGGAAAATTTTAAAGAGAGCAAAATATGCGCAAGTTAAACTTGACAAGATGGAATGGACACTTGCGCCTTTCACCATTTATCTCGGAGTGAAGGGAAAGATGGATAATCTTCATCATCATAATTATTTTCTAGGAACAAATTTTAAAGATTATGCTGACAAAATTTTTTCTACTGGTATAAGTCCGAAAAAACCCTATTACTATGTAAATGTTAGCTCGAGATCAAATCCCAATTGTGCTCCAGAAGGTTCGGAAAATATGTTCATCCTTTGCCCAGTTCCTGATTTGCGATTTAAAACCAACTGGCAAGATTCGGAAACATTGGCAGATACAATTATCGCAGATTTATCAAAGAGGATTGGTTATGACATTGCTGCGAATACTCTTTCACGAACGATTCTAACCCCTATTGATTGGGAAGAAAAATTTAATTTATACAAAGGAAGCGGACTTGGATTAGCTCATGGACTCAATCAGATAGGTGGATTTCGACCGTCTAATAAAGATGAGGAATTTGACAATCTTTATTATGTAGGTGCGAGTACCGTTCCTGGAACGGGATTACCAATAGTAATAATAAGTTCCAAACTTACCACAGAACGAATATTAAAAGACGATGGAAAAATTTAATCAACTCTGCCTCAGTTTAAGCAAATCGGTAACATGGAGTTACAGCACCTCGTTCACCTTAGGAATTCGTACATTACATAAACGCTTTCACAATCCCATCTATGCAATTTATGGTTTTGTGAGAGTAGCGGATGAGATCGTTGATACTTTTCATGATTTCGATAAAAAAGATTTACTCTTTCGATTTCGTGAAGAAACATGGCATGCAATTGATGAAAAAATTAGCACCAATCCTATACTTCATTCCTTTCAAATGATGGTGCATAAATACAATATTGATCGCGAATTGATAATAGCATTTTTAAACAGCATGGAAATGGATTTATACAACAACACCTACAATTCTCATAATTATAATGAGTATATTTTTGGATCAGCGGAGGTAGTTGGGCTCATGTGCTTGAAAGTTTTTGTTGAGGGAAACGAAAGTGAATATCAACGTCTAAAAGAACCCGCTCGACGTTTAGGTGCTGCCTTCCAAAAAGTGAATTTTTTAAGAGATATGAAAAGTGATTTTAAAGAACGAGGTCGAGTATATTTTCCGTTGGTAGATTTCAACTTCTTTAACGATAACATGAAGAAAGAAATTGAAGCCGATATTTTAGAAGATTATAAAGAAGCCTATAAAGGAATTGTGAATTTACCTGCTGATGCGCGATTTGGTGTTTATGTGGCATACATTTATTACAAAGCCTTATTACAAAAAATAATGAACCTTCCTGCTATTTCAATTTGTAATGAGCGTATTCGAGTTCCTAATAAACAAAAGTTTGCGTTACTTTGCGCCAGTTGGTTTCGATTCAGACTAAATATTCTTTAAGCTAATATAATTGATGGTAAAATATACTTACTGGCTACTACTTTTAGGTTCGCTAGCTTTTCCATTTTCCTATACATTTGAAAAAAGAATAAGTTTTTTCAAGACCTGGAAATATTTGTTTCCAGCTATTGGCCTTACGGCAATATTCTTTATCATTTGGGATCATTATTTTACGATTAATGCTGTATGGAGTTTCAATGATAAATATATTACAGGAATAAAAATATATGACCTTCCTATTGAAGAGATCATGTTCTTTATCATCATTCCGTATTGCTGTGTATTCATTTACGAATCTCTTAATTTTTTAATTCGAAGTTCTATCACTACAAGAAGTATAAACATTTTCAATTATGCATTATTATTGCTATTTGCTTACATAGCTTTTACTCATGTTGATAAAGCTTATACTTTTTACACTTCATTTTTTGCAAGCATTTATATGGCAATTATTATTTTGGCAAGAATAGATTATATGCCTAAATTTTATCGCGCATATATTGTTTGTCAGATTCCATTTTTTATTGTTAATGGACTATTAACATCATTACCCATTGTGATTTATAATGATGCTGAAAATTTAGGAATACGAATTACTTCAATCCCATTAGATGACATGATATATTCATTTTTGATGTTATTAATGACCATTTCTATGATGGAATTTTTTAGAAAAAAACAACCATCTCTTTCATCATTACGTACAAAATAACACATTGTTCTTTTCATTTTTAGAGAAGTGATGAAAACAAGATCATTTCTTACAATTCACTTTCGCATCATTAAAAAATTAAAGCGAATTACTGTCATTTTTATTTAAATAATTTGTTTTTTGTAGGCAATAAAGATTTTTCTAAAACCTTAGTTTAACGAACAATTAATTATAAGGTTACAATTGTAAGAAATAATTAATTTATCGACTGAAAAACGAAACGTTTTGCACGAATTTTCGCATAAATAAGGGATTAAAAACCCATTCTTGCACCCTAACCATTGCAATTCAACGATACTACGCATGAAAAAAGTTATGAAACAGCATCACAAACGCCTTCTTTGGTCCATACTTTTAGGACTAGGAATTATTTTAAGCGGAACGCAACATGTTTATGCAACACATGCAGCAGGTTCCGACATTAAATACCGATGTTTGGGAGGATTACAGTACGAAGTAGAAGTTACCTTTTATCGTGATTGCGGCGGTGTTGCTGAGCCAGCAACCATTACTGTAAATTACAAGAGCGCGAATGCGAATGTAAATCTTAATGCAACAGCTAATAAAATTGCAAGTACTGGACAAGAAATCACTGTTCCATGTACAGCATCCTCATCAACATGTGGAGGTGGATCGACTACAGGTATACGTAAATTTGTTTATACTGCAACGATAACATTACCCTCTGCAAGAGCTGATTGGGTTTTTAGCTATAGTGTTTGTTGCAGAAACTGTGCAATAACAACTATTTCAAATCCTTGTGCTTCAAGTTCTGTTTTATATGTTGAAGCTACATTGAATAATATATTAGCGCCTTGCAATAGCTCTCCAACATTTTCAAATATTCCGATTGCCTTTGTTTGCTTAGGTCAAAATTTTAATTACAACCACGGAGTAATCGACCCAGATGGCGATTCATTAGCATATCAATTAGTAGCTCCGAAAATTAGCAACACAACAAACGTAAGTTTTATTGCTCCTGCATCTGTTACAACACCCATTGCATCAAGCACTCCGTTTACCATGAATGCTATAACAGGTGATTTAAACTTTACTCCGAGTGCAGTTCAAATTGGTGTAATGGCAATTTTAGTTAAAGAATACCGTAACCATCAATTAATTGGAACTGCAATTCGCGATATGCAAATTTATACGACAGCATGCAGTAATAATTTACCAACAGCAAGTGGTATAAACGGAACTTCCAATTTCAATACTACTGTTTGTCCAAATCAACAAGTTTGCTTTACTATAAATACTGCAGACTTAGATGCTGCACAAATCGTAAGCATTACAACAAACAACGGAATTCCTAATGCAACTTATACTATTAGTTCTGGAAATCGTCCAACGTTAACTTTTTGTTGGACACCCACATTTGCTGATATCGGTTTAAGTCCAAATACTTTTACAATTACTGTTCGTGATAACGCTTGCCCTAATAATGGCATTCAAACCTATTCTTATAATATTTATGTTCCGAGTCCCTATTTCACAGCAACAAGTACAAATGTAACATGCAATGGCTCGTCGACTGGAACAGCAAGTGCTATTCCAGTATATGCGGGGACATATTTATATAACTGGAATACAACTCCTCCTTCAACTACTGCTACCATATCAAATGTTGTGGCAGGTACTTATACAGTTACAGTTACTGATGGTGGAGGTTGTACTGCTTTACAAACAGTAAATATTACTCAACCGACAGGAATAACCCTATCAACAAATATTATTAACGCTACGTGTCCTGGAATTTGTAATGGTTCAATAGACTTATCGCTTAGTGGTGGTATTGCGCCATACACTTATTTATGGAGTAATGCACAAACAAATCAAGATTTAAATAATTTATGTCTGGGCACTTATACTGTTACAGTAACAGATGCAAATAATTGCACTAAGACAGCAAGCTATACAATTACAAATTTATTTACACTTAGTTCTTCTGCAACAGCTTCGTCCGTAGCATGCTTTGGTGCGAATACTGGCGGAATTTATACAACCATTTCTGGAGGAACTACACCTTATACTTATGCTTGGAGTAATGGATCTTCATCACAAAATTTAACAAATACAATTGCAGGAACATTTACGTTAACAATTACAGATGCTAATTTATGTAAGTCAACTGTATCTGCACAAATCACACAACCAACTGCTTCGCTTGCAGTGAGCTTATCAAAAATGGATGTAAAATGTTTTGGTAATACAACAGGAAGTGCTTCATCAACAGTTACTGGTGGAACAAGTCCATATACGTATACATGGAGTAATGGAGCAACAACATCATCACTTACTAATATAACATCAGGAACTTATATTTTAACAGTTACTGATAGTCATAACTGCACTACAACAGCAACTACAACTATAACTCAACCATTAGCCGTATTAGCCAATAGTACAACTAAAACAGATGTACTTTGTTTCGGAAATTCTACAGGAACCATAAGCAGTAGTGTTACAGGTGGAACAGCTCCTTATTCGTATAATTGGAATAACGGTGCAACATCTTCATCATTAAACAACATCGTTGCTGGAACATATACTGTAACTATTACTGATGCAAATTTATGTACGACAACGACATCTATTTCTATAAACCAACCTGCAACAACATTAAGTGGAAATGTAGTTGCAACGTATGCGAATTGTTATGGCACATCAACGGGGTCGGTAAACTTAACAGTTAATGGTGGTACTACTCCTTACACCTATAATTGGAGTAATGGAACAAGTACTCAAAATATTTCAAATGTAATTGCAGGAACATATACCGTTACAGTAACGGATGCAAATAATTGTTCGATCACAAAGCAAGCAACAGTAACACAACCTGCGGTGGCACTATCTGCAACAAATTCTAATACCAATGTTCAATGCAATGGCGATAATACAGGTGCCGTTAATTTAACTGTTTCGGGAGGAACTAGTGGTTATACTTTCCTCTGGAACAATGGAGCAACGAGTCAAAATTTGAATTCGCTAAATGCGGGTTCTTATAATGTAACAATAACGGATACACGTGGATGTACTTTTGCGTTATCAACAGTTATTACTCAGCCAACAGCTGCATTAAATATTAGCACTACAAAAACTGATATACGATGTTATGGAACTTCAACGGGAGTAGCTTCCGTTTCCGCATCAGGTGGAATAGGAAACTATACCTATAACTGGAGTAATTCTGCAACAACTTCAATGATAAATAATATAGTAGCAGGAACATATACAGTAACTGTAACAGATGCGAATAATTGTTCAGCGATTGCAATGGTAACATTAACACAACCCGCTGCTGGATTATCTGCTACTACTTCATCAATAAATGTTAAATGCAAGGATAATAATACGGGAAGTGCTACAATAAATATTTCAGGTGGAACTTTACCTTATACTTACCTTTGGAGTAATGGCAATGGCACATCCATAAATTTAAATTTAGTTGCAGGAAATTATTCTGTTACAGTAACAGATAATAATGGTTGCACTATTAACAACAGTTATGCTATTACTCAACCAGCACTACAATTACAGAGTTCAATTGTTGGCACAAATGTTAACTGTTTTGGACAATCAAAAGGAAATGCGAACCTAACTGTTATTGGAGGAACAACACCCTATTTGTATTCTTGGAGCAACGGCAATACAACACAAAATTTAAATACAATTCCATCAGGAAATTATACAGTAACCGTTACTGATGCTAACAATTGCACCTCTACAACAGATATAATAATTTCACAACCTCTTGCAGCATTAAATTTTTCAGCAACTGGTACTGATATTAATTGTTACAATGGCACAGATGGCACAATAACTACTTCAGTATCTGGTGGAACTTCACCTTATTCATATAACTGGAATAATTCTACAACAAATTCATCATTATCGTCGATCACTGCTGGAACATATACAGTTACCGTTACTGATAATAATAGTTGTACGGCCAGTCAAGTTGTTACATTAAATCAACCATCATTAGCTTTATCACTTTCAACAACACATCAGAATGTTACTTGCAATGGTCTTCCTGCTGGAAGCATTGATTTAACTGTTAACGGCGGAACAACACCTTATTCCTATTTATGGAATATAGGATCGCCACAACAGGATGTAACAAATCTTACCGCAGGAACATATACAGTAACAGTAACGGATAGCAATGGATGTACGGCAATAACTTCTGAATCAATTTCACAACCTCCAGGAGCATTAAATGCTAGCAGTTATATTACAAATGCATCTTGTTATAACGATAACAATGGAGCAATCGATCTTACTGCAACTGCAGGTACACCACCCTATTCCTATTCATGGAGTAATGGTGTTAACACACAAGATTTAAATAATCTTACTGCAGGAACATACACAGTTACAATTTCAGATAATAATGCATGCGCTATTGCTTATACATTATTTGTTACACAACCATCCGAAATATTAAGTACCTCATTTACAACAACAGCATTAACATGTTTTGAAAATAATACTGGAGCAATTGATTTAACTGTAAATGGCGGAACATTACCTTATACATTTTCTTGGAGTAACAATTCAACTACAGAAGATCTCACATCACTTGCTGCTGGAAATTATACAGTGAATATTACTGATGCGAATGAATGTACTACTTCAGGTTCGGCAACGGTGACGCAACCAATTGGAGCTTTAAATATCTCTTCCATTATTCAAAATATAAATTGTCATGACGTTAATGATGCATCTATCAACTTAACAATCAATGGCGGTACTGCTCCATATACTTTTTTATGGAATGATGGAAATACAACAGAAGATTTATCGGGTCTTTCTATAGGAACTTATACAGTAACTGTTACAGATACGAACGGTTGCTACACATCAAAATCTTTCACGATTACTTACAATGCTTCCACGTTAACATCATCTGCATCAATAACAGAAGTAACTTGTCATGGTGCAAGCACTGGTGCAATTGATTTAGATGTTCAAGGTGGCACTACACCCTATACTTATTCATGGAGTAACAATTCTACTTCACAAGATCTTTTAAATATTACAACGGGAGTATACACAGTAGAAATTACAGATGTGAATGGTTGTACTACCTCTTTAAGTGGATCTATTAATGAACCCGCGGCTTCTATTTCAATTACACAAACTGTTAATCCAGTTTTATGTCATGGGAATTCAACTGGTGCAATTGATGTCACAGTTCAAGGAGGAACATTCCCATATATTTATTCTTGGAATAACGGAGAAACTCAAGAGGATTTACTCGGTATGACAGCGGGAGTTTACACTTTAACGATAACGGATTCAAAAAACTGTACGCTTGTACAAAGTATGGTCATAGATGAGCCTACAGCAGTATTGAATGCAACTTTCCAAACTACAAATCCAGCATGTTACGGTGAATTAACTGGAAATATTGCAACAACAATATCTGGAGGAACACCTATCTATTCTATATTATGGAACAATCAACCATCTCAGGCAGATTTGAATTCAATTGCTGCTGGGAGTTATTCAATCGAAATTACTGATGCAAATGGTTGTGTGCTTTCTCAAACCATTATAGTTGATCAACCATTAGCAATTTTAAACACACAATCACAAATCACACATGTTGATTGTAACGGAAATGGAACCGGAAGTATTTCTTTACAACCTAACGGAGGAACGTCTCCTTATTCGTATCAATGGAGTAACGGAAATACAACAGCAATAGCAAATGGATTAGTAATCGGAAATTATCAATATACTATTACTGATTCACATCAATGTATTATTAATGGAAGTGCTAACATTTGGCAACCACAAGCTGCTATATCCTTAACAAACACTAATACGAATGTGAACTGTTATGGATCATCGAGCGCTACAATAGATTTAACAGTTAGTGGGGGTACAATTCCCTATAATTTTAATTGGAGTAATTCAATTACCACCGAAGATTTAAGCAATTTAAATGCTGGAGATTATACCGTAACTGTGACGGATGCGAATGGATGTATTTCTATACAAACTTTTACTATTTCACAACCTGCATCTGCACTTTCAGCAACAGGAAATGTAACGAATCTTAGTTGCTATTCTAATAATAGTGGAAGCATCAACACTACAACAAATGGTGGAACTGCTCCCTATATTTACAGCTGGACTAATGGAGAAACGACTTCTTCAATATCATCATTATCTGCAGGAACTTATGCTGTACTCGTATCTGATGCGAATGGATGTACGTTCACTTCCTCATATACTGTCACACAACCTACAGCGCAATTATCTGCTACAGCAACAACAACAAATGTAACTTGTAATGGAAATAATAATGGCACAATTTCACTAATCACATCAGGTGGAACATTTCCATATACCTATAATTGGAGTAATGGAAATACTACATCAAATCCACAAAATTTAATTTCTGGTTTATACACAGTAACAATTACGGACGCTAACAATTGTATATATGTTTACACACAAAATGTACAACAACCATCTGCCGTTTTGGATATTACTTATTTCGTAACTGATGTAAAATGTTTTGGAAATTCTACAGGAGCAATCTCAGCATTGGTGAATGGTGGGACTAATCCATACACTTATTTATGGAGTGATGGAACAACGAGTAGCTCCATTCAAAATCTTGCAGCTGGAATTTATACCCTCACTGTTACCGATGTAAACAACTGTATTAAAACAATGCCCGTTAGTGTGTCACAACCAATTGCACCTATTAGTGCAAATGCCCAATCGTATCAAGTAAATTGTTACAATGCATTGAATGGAAAAATCGATTTAATTGTTTCTGGAGGAATGGGAAATTATTCTTATCAATGGAATAATGGTGACACACTTCAAAATTTAACAAATTTATTGTCTGGAATATATTCAGTAATTATTACTGATCAAAATGGATGTACGGCATCTGCTTCAACAACTATAACACAACCTGGTACCAACTTAATTATTAGCGCAACCGTAAATAATGTAAATTGTAAAGGAAGTGGTAATGGCAGCATTGAATTAACTGTTTCTGGAGGAACACCTTCCTATACTTACCTATGGAGTAATGGTAATACAACTTCGTTATTGAATGCAGTAAGTTCTGGCTCTTTTTCGGTTACTGTAACTGATGCACATGGATGTTCTTTACAATATTCAACAACGATTCAAGAACCTGGCAATCAACTTGCAATTACTGCAAATGCAAAAGCTGCTAATTGCATCTCTAACATAAAAGGAAATATTTACATTCAAGTTAATGGTGGTACATCTCCATATTCTTTCGTTTGGAATGACGGACAAACCGCCCAGAATCGCTTAAACGAAATACCAGGAACTTATACTGTTACTGTTACTGATGGCAATGGATGTAATGATGCGAAAACAGCTGCGATTGCGGATACCTCTGTTCTTGCAATTGAATCCAAAGGAGATGCGAATATTTGCATGGGAGATAAAGCAATATTAATTGCCGATTCAATGCCCGGAGTAACTCTACAATGGAATTACAATGGAGTTCCCTTAAATGGAGCAACGTCAAATTCATTTGTAACTCCTGTTGCTGGTAGCTATACATTAACTGCTACATCATCGTGTGGTACATATACCTCCAACTCGATTGATGTAATCGTTAGAACGATGAACTCTGTTTCGATAAATAACAATGTGATTATTTGCAAAGGCGAAAAAATTCAGTTAGTCGCTGGAGGAGGTATCGATTATCAATGGTCGCCATCATTAGGATTAAATTTTGACAATATCCCAAATCCAACAGCTAGTCCAGAGAAAACAACTGAATATATTGTTACCGTAAAAGATCAATATGGATGTAAAGCTACAGCAGCTGTAACAATAACATTAGGATGTGATACACTCGATATTCCGAATGGATTTTCACCTAATGGTGATGGCACAAATGATTATTTTGTTATCGATGGAATAAATAATTATCCCGGAAATTCAATATTTATTTATAATAGATGGGGTAACTTAATTTACAAGCAACATGATTATGATAATAAATGGAATGGAAGTTCTAATGTTGGTGGTGCGTTGTTTGGAGAAGAATTGCCAAACGGAACCTATTATTTTATCTTAAATTTAAACAACGAACAAAAACCAATTAATGGCTTCGTAGTGATTCGTCGCTAGATTTCTTTTAATTACACAAACATAAAAATGAATACGATAATCTTATACAAAATCATGAACAGGTTAAAACTATTTGCAGACAAGAAAATATTCTTGGCAGCCTCATTAATTGTGATTTGCTTTCAAGCACAAGCACAATTTGAACCACAGTTCACACAATACATGTATAATGAAATGTTTATTAATCCTGCCTATGCGGGATCTAGAGAACATGCTGCATTAACAGGATTGTACCGTAACCAATGGGTAGGCATAGAAGGTGCTCCAAAAACTCAAACGTTTAGTGGCCACACTCCATTACGAAACGAAAAAGTTGGTGTAGGTTTAACCATTCTTAACGAGCAAATTGGCGTGACCAAGGATCTTGGCGTTTTTGCAAATTACGCTTATCGTGTTCCAATGAAATCTGGAACATTTTCCATGGGATTACAAGCCGGAGTAATTAATCATGTGGAACAATTAGAAGATGTAAAGACACAAGATCAATTTGACAATTCATTTTTAGGAACTCCAAAATTAACAGTTCCCAATGTAGGTTTCGGAATTTATTACAATAGCAAAACATATTATGGTGGCTTATCAATTCCTAGAATCCTACAAAATTCGGTGGATGCAAAAACAGGGAAAGGGGTTAATCAAGTTAAAATGGATTACTGGCATTACTACTTAATGGGTGGTTATGTTTTTACGGTTAATGAAAATGTAAAAATTAAACCTACCATGATGTTGAAAGTAGTAAGTGGTGCTCCTTTAGAAGCTGATCTTGGTGCACATGTTTTATTTAACGAAGTATTATGGGTTGGTGGTTCATATCGTACTGGTGACTCTTGGGCGGCTATTGTTCAGTTTCAACTAACGAAACAATTACGCATGGGATATTCGTACGACTATACCATCACCGATTTGCAACGTTATAATTCAGGAACACATGAAATCACATTAGGGTATGATTTCTCTTTCAATAAAAATAAAATCGTAACACCTCGTTATTTCTAATAATGTACTTTCAAATAAAAAACACAATGAAAAAGTCATTGCTCTGCTTACTATTATCAATTGGATTTTTGACGTCATATTCTCAGAAGGTCCTCGTAAACAAAGGTGATCTGTATTTCAAACAGATGGCATATCCAAAAGCAATTCCATACTATGCCAAAGCATTAAGGAAAGATAGCACTATTCAAAATGCAGTGTTTAGCCTTGCAGACTGTTATCGTTTAACAAATAATCGTTTGTTAGCAGAAGTTTGGTATGCGAAAGCTGTTCAAATGCCAGCGGTAACGTCTATCTACAAATTTTATTACGGACAATCATTAATGAACAATGGCAAATATGCACAAGCTCGCAAATGGATGGAAGATTTTGTATTAGATAATAAAACAGATGGACGAGGTCAGGCTTTTGTGAGAGCTATTGATATGTATGAAAGTTTCTTTAGCGACTCCTCGAATTACTCTGTAACAAAACTTGATATTAATTCTACTAATGCTGATTTCGGCGCCTCGCTTTATCAAGATGGAATTGTTTTCGCATCATCACGCAAACGACCAGAAATGATTGAGCGTACTCATGCATGGACTAACGAACCATTTCTTGCACTTTATTATTGCAGAGGAAAGGAGAATTCCTTTAGAAGCCCTGAATTTTTTGCCGAAAAAATCGCAACACGATTAAATGATGGACCCGTTTGCTTTAATAAAAGTGGAGATGAAATGTACATCACACGAAATAATATTGAAGGCGGGAAAATTCATAAGAGCAGTGATAAAATTGTGAAACTAAAAATCTTTAAAACTAAAAATACTGGTGGAAACGAATGGGGAACACTCGAATCATTCCAATACAACAACGATAATTATAATTGTGCCCATCCAGCATTAAGTAGTGATGGACAAAAATTATATTTTGCATCCGATATGCCTGGTGGAAAAGGCGGAATGGATCTATGGATGTGTAACAAAGAAGGAAAAGGATGGGGCAAACCACAAAATTTAGGAGACACAATTAATACACGAGGAAATGAATTATTCCCAGAATTAATGGAAGATGGAACTATTTATTTTTCATCTGATGGGCATCCAGGAATCGGCGGACTAGATGTTTATTATTCTAGAGAAATTGGTGGACATTATGTAGCTCCAATTAATGTGGGTTATCCTTTGAATTCTGCTGACGATGATTTTGGTCTTGTATATGATGTGAAAAATAAAATTGGATACTTAAGTTCTAATCGAGCGAATAGAGGCTTTGATGATGATCTTTACACATTCAAGAAGAAATCAATTCGTATTCGTGGAATTGTAGTAAACAAAGAAAATGGTCAGCCAATAAAGAATGCAAAAGTTGAATTGAAATCTGACAATAATACTTTATCATTTACTACAATGGAAAATGGACGTTTTGATTTTCCAGGTGAGTTCGATAAAAATTATACAATAAAAGGACAAGCAGAAGGATTAGGTGATACAACTTTACAATTTGCTACTTCATCATTAACTCCTATTGACCCATTCGTACGGATTGAACTCGGGAAGCCTTCGGTATTTGCAATTAGCATTACTGTAATTGATGCAGATACAAAATTACCAATTCCTGGTGCCATTATTAAAGATGAAATTACTGGACGTGCAATTGGAAGCACTGATTTACAAGGCCAATATAAACAAGCCCTAGTACCTGAAAAAGATGAGCAATTAGTTGTATCTCTTGAAGGATATCGCCCTAAAATTATTATGTTAAAAGGACAGCTAGGACAAACGCCGAAAGACCTTAACTACAATGTAGAGTTAACTCCTGCAAAAGATGTTTATCCGTATGAAAATTGGTATAAAATTGTTTATTATGATCTTGACAAATACAATATTCGTGAAGATGCAACTAAAACAATGATTGAAGTATTAACTTTCTTAAAGGAGCATTCAGATGTAAAAATTAGTATTAATTCGCATACAGATAGTCGTGCAACGAAAGAATACAACGAAAAACTTTCTGAGAACAGATCGAAATCCATTAAACAATATTTAATTG
>JANXSD010000007.1 GCA_025352785.1 Bacteroidota bacterium | reverse complement strand
GTAGTGATGTTATTATCTATGCAAGTTTGAAAATGGCGACTGTTAAAAAATCCTTTGTCTGCCAAAATGGTCATGCGTTCAATATCTAAATTAAATTTTGCTTCCAGCGCAATTGGACTTAATGCGTTGCGATCATTGCGATTGCGTCCGTTTTTTAAAAGTCGAATCTCTTCTTGCAAGGAATCAACAAGTTGTTGCAAATCAATAACTGCTTGCTTTAATGCATTATATTCGGCTAAAGAGATAGTGACTGTTTCGATGTGGAATATTTTTCTGCAAAACAAAGCCCGCTTTTGCCTTTATTTACAAAGCACTAAAAATGTTAGTAACAATTCAGCGGTTAATATTTAGTATAGCTGCTGAGTAGTTACCAATAGATCAATATTAATGAACGTAGTATCCTTTGAATGTTTATAGCCAAAGGAAAGAAACTCATTATATGCGGGGCGATTAATGATTGAGAAATCTCCTGCTTTTTTATGAGACTTCCCTATAGAACTATCTATTAATTTTACTTCACCGATTATTAGTCCAACTTTATTAAACCTGACCATTTCAAGTTTTTCCAATGAGCATTTTTCATCAAAGTAGGAGTAGAAAACTTTAAATGTCTCCTTTCCTATGAACAAGCTTTCCAAAGAGTACTTTATGGAATCTCGACTAGGCAATGGCAAGGTGATTTCAGCAATTCTTGTTAATGAATCCTTTCTATATATTTCTAAATAGTAATCATTAGTGAATTTGCGAAACGAATATAAATTTGTGCTGTCTTGATCAAAAAAATGAAATGATTCAACATCATAGTCTTTTATTTTTTCCACCAGTATAAAAATCCAAATCTTGTGAATGAAGGTTATTTGCATTCAATATGCAAATAATTATCAAAAGAAAATACCTCATAAAATATACGATTAATTGATGTGAGTTTCTAAGTTCGTTTTTATGAATACGAAATTCCCGAAGAGTTACACCAAATATATCTACAATTTAATCCATTACAATTGTTCAGTAACATAAACACAATTGGTATTAAACCTTAATCTTCTAATCACTAAAAAAAACAAAAAAAAGACTGTCAGAAATGGACAGTCTTTTCAATTTTATTAAAACTAATGTTAATTCTCTTCTGTAGAAGAATCACCTTCAGTTTTTGGAGCAGCCTTCTTTGTAGTTTTTCTACGTGTTGTTTTAGAAGCTTTCTTTGGAGCTTTTTCGCTTAACATTAAATCATTAAAGTCCACCAATTCCATCATACACATTTCTGCGGCATCTCCTGGACGGTTTCCAATTTTAATGATCCTTGTGTATCCACCTGGACGATCAGCTACTTTAGCAGCTACATCACGAAATAGTTCAACTACTGCTTCTTTATTCTGAAGATAGGAAAAAACTGTACGACGAGAATGAGTAGAGTCCGTTTTTGAACGGGTGATTATTGGTTCAACGAATACTCTAAGTGCTTTAGCTTTAGCGACTGTTGTGAATATACGCTTATGGTTGATGAGTGATATAGCAAGGTTGCTAAGCATCGCTGAACGATGACTATCTGTTCGGCCTAAGTGGTTATTTTTCTTACCGTGACGCATTGTGAGAAGAAATTACAATTGATTATTTATGCGAGTAATCGCGGAATATTTTATTAATCTTTATCGAGCATATACTTCGCTACATTCATACCGAAGGTTAAATTTTTGCTACGAACTAGTTCTTCTAATTCAGTAAGAGATTTCTTACCGAAATTGCGGAACTTTAATAGGTCAGCTTTAGTATAGCTTACTAGGTCGCCTAATGTTTCTACATCAGCTGCTTTTAAGCAATTTAAAGCTCTTACGCTTAGATCCATATCCACCAATTTGGTTTTAAGGAGTTGACGCATGTGTAATGTAGCTTCATCTAATTCTTCAGCTGGTTGTTTTGGCTTTGTCTCTAAAGTTATTTTCTCATCAGAAAATAACATGAAGTGGTGAATTAAGATTTCTGCCGCTTCTTTCAAGGCATCTTTTGGATGAATAGAACCATCAGAAGTAATTTCAAGTACTAATTTTTCGTAGTCAGTTTTCTGCTCAACGCGGAAATTTTCCATGAAATATTTCACATTACGAATCGGGGTAAAAATCGAATCAACGAAGATGGTACCGATAGGTGCGTTACTTGTTTTGTTTTCTTCTGAAGGAACATAACCACGACCTTTATCAATATTTACATCCAATTGCAATTTTACACTTGGATCCATATTACAAATGATGAAATCAGGGTTTAGCACTTGAAATGCTGTGGTATGCTTTGCGATATCTCCAGCAGTGAATGTAGATTTGCCATTGATTGTTACGTGTACTTTTTCTGAATCAGTACCTTCGATCTGACGTTTGAAACGAACTTGTTTCAAGTTGAGGATAATCTCAGTCATATCTTCGGCTACACCTTTGATAGTTGAGAATTCGTGATCTACTCCTGATAATTTTACCGAAGTAATCGCATATCCTTCAAGCGAGTTGAGCAGGATTCTTCGCAACGCATTACCGACTGTGATACCATATCCCGGCTCCAAAGGACGAAATTCAAATTGTCCAAAGGTCTCGGTCGCATGATTCATGATCACTTTGTCCGGTTGTTGAAAAGCTAATATTGCCATGTTTGCTTTCTGGGTTTTGTGGGTTTAATAAATCCTATCTACTGTATTAATATTACTTTTAATAGCCTTACTCAGCTATTACTTAGAGTACAATTCGACGATTAGTTGTTCTTTGATCGGCTCAGTTAATTCTTCACGTGCAGGAGGATTCAAGAACTTAGCTGACATTTTAGATCCATCCCATTCGATCCAAGAATACTTTCCGAATCTAGAGGCAACTGATTCTGTTATTGCAGGAAGAGATTTTGATTTCTCACGAACTGCTATTACATCACCAGATTTCACAGTATAAGAAGGAATGTTTACAACATTTCCATTTACAGTTATATGACGATGACCAACCAACTGACGAGCAGAAGAACGAGTCGGCGCAACCCCCATACGATAAACAACATTGTCAAGACGAGATTCAATTAATTTTAACAGATTCTCTCCTGTGATTCCTTGCATGCGAGCAGCACGATCAAATGTCTTAGCAAACTGACGCTCAAGAATTCCATACATGTACTTCACTTTCTGTTTCTCCATTAACTGAACGGAGTATTCAGATTGCTTAGCTCTCTTTTTACTATTTCCGTGTTGTCCAGGAGGATAACTACGTTTTTCATAACTTTTATCCGGACCGAAGATTGGCTCACGGAACTTACGTGCAATCCTAGTTTTGGGACCTATATATCTTGCCATTTCTATTTAATGCGCTAGGGTTAATATGAATGATTCAAAAATTAGATTCTTCTCTTTTTAGGAGGGCGACAACCGTTGTGCGGGATAGGTGTAATATCCATGATTTCACTCACTTCGATTCCTGCTCCATGCAAAGTACGGATTGCTGATTCACGACCAGAACCTGGTCCTTTCACAAATACCTTTACTTTACGTAGTCCCATGTCGTATGCTACTTTTGCACAGTCGATAGCTGCTAATTGTGCTGCATAAGGAGTATTTTTTTTGGACCCTTTAAAGCCCATTTTTCCCGCTGAAGCCCAAGATATAACTTGACCTGACATGTTAGTAAGACTAATAATGATGTTGTTGAAAGTAGCGTTGATATGAGCCTCACCGATGGCCTCCACCTTTACTATTTTCTTTTTTACGGCTTTTGTTTGTTTAGCCATGATTCAGAACAGATATTAATAATATAAACTGATAACTATTACTTAGTAACTTTCTTCTTGTTAGCAACTGTTTTGCGTTTACCTTTACGGGTACGACAGTTATTTTTAGTTCTTTGTCCTCTAACAGGAAGACCAAGACGATGGCGAATACCACGATAGCATCCGATATCCATCAATCGTTTGATGTTCAGTTGGGTTTCAGAGCGCAAAGCACCCTCAACTTTAAAGCTTTCGTTAATACTAACGCGGATCTTGGTCAACTCATCGTCATCCCATTCCTGTACTTTTTTGTTGAGGTCAATTCCTGCCTCTTTAAGAATCTTTTGAGCAGAGGCGCGGCCAATCCCATAGATGTAAGTGAGACCTATCTCACCTCTTTTATTCTTCGGTAAATCTATACCAGCTATACGAGCCATTGAAGGATATAATTGCTTGTTGTTAAACTAAAATATTAAAATTGTGACTAACCCTGACGCATTTTAAAGCGTGGATTTTTTTTGTTAATCACGTAGAGACGACCTTTTCGGCGAACGATTTTGCAATCTACACTACGCTTTTTTAATGATGGGCGAACTTTCATAATTCCTATTTGACTTTATTCTTTACAGAATAGATTTATTTATAACGATATGTGATTCGACCTTTAGTCAGATCATAGGGCGACATTTCAACTTTGACACGATCACCAGGTAAAATTTTAATATAATTCATTCTCATTTTACCAGAAATATGCGCAATAATCTCATGACCGTTTTCGAGCTCCAAGCGAAATGTTGCGTTGGAGAGAGCTTCTGTTACAGTGCCGTCTTGCTCGATTGCAGATTGTTTTGACATAGATCAGATCAACGTTTCGATGATCTCAGTTATATTTTTATTTTTACTTATGGCAATTTCTATTTCCTTGAAGGAACTTAATATTTCTGCATTCTCCTCTCCTATCACTACTGTATGTTCGAAGTGTGCTGAAATTTTTCTATCACTTGTTACTACTGTCCAGCCATCTTTCAATTGAATAACTTGACGAGTTCCTTGATTAATCATTGGTTCAATAGCTATGGTCATCCCTGTTCTCATTACAGGTCCTGAGCCTTTTTTTCCATAATTCGGAACTTCAGGTTTTTCGTGTAATCGTCGTCCGATTCCATGACCAACTAATTCGCGTACTACACCGTAACCATGAGATTCAGCAAATGATTGAATCGCATTGCTTAAATCACCTATCCTATTACCTGATCTTGCTTTTTCAATACCACGATAAAGGCTAGTTTTAGTGACACGTAACAGTTTCAGTTTTTCTTCGTTTACCTCACCAATTGGAAAGGTATAAGCTGAATCACCGTGAAAACCATCCATGAATACTCCGCAATCAACAGAAACGATATCTCCACTAAGAATTACTCTTGGTCCTGGAATTCCGTGTACAATCTCTTCGTTTATTGAAATACAAAGGCTATGTTTAAAGCCACTATATCCTTTAAAAGAAGGTTCTGCACCATTATCGCGGATAAACTCCTCTGCAATAGAATCCAGCTCTAGGGTTGTTATTCCTTCACGGATATGGTTAGCTACTTCTGCTAATGTTTTGCCTACAAGCAAAGAACTTTTACGAATACTTTCAATCTCCTCTTGCGTTTTTGGCGCTACAACTCCACTACTCATTTAATAATCAGTAAATTATACTGCAGCACCTGCTGTTGCACGTCCCTTAATTCTCCCTGATTTCATCAGACCATCGTAATGACGCATTAACAAATGACTTTCTATTTGTTGAAGGGTATCTAATACTACTCCTACAAGGATTAATAAAGAAGTACCTCCGTAAAATTGTGCAAAGTTTGAATTCACTCCTGATAGTTTTGCAAAGGTCGGCATAATTGCGACGAAAGCAAGGAAGAATGATCCTGGAAGTGTTATTTTAGACATTACATCATCAATAAACTCCGCTGTTTTACGACCTGGTTTAACACCTGGGATAAATCCACCATTCTTTTTCATATCATCAGCCATTTGACTTGGATTAACTGATATGGCAGTATAGAAATAAGTGAACAGAATAATTAATGTGGCGAAGATAAAATTATACCAGAACGAATGGAAATCTGTTAAAGAGGAGGCAAAACCTTGCCATGTAGATGATTCTGGAAAGAATTGAGCAACATAGGCAGGGATAAACATAATTGCTTGAGCAAATACGATTGGCATTACACCAGCAGCATTAACTTTCAAAGGAATATATTGTCTTACTCCTCCATATTGTTTATTTCCAACTATTTTTTTGGCAAATTGCACCGGTATCTTTCGGGTTCCTTGTACAAGTAAGATAACAGAAACAACAACTGCGAAAAGGGCTACAATCTCTACTAAGAACAAGACCAATCCACCACCTTCATTTAAACGAGATAAGAATTCGTCACGTAATGCAAATGGAAGTCTTGCGATAATTCCTGTCATAATAATTAAAGAAATACCATTACCAATTCCTTTTTCAGTAATTCTTTCCCCTAACCACATAATAAACAGTGTCCCTGCAACGATAATTAAAGTAGAACTTATCATAAAAAATGCTGGGGAGATAATATCAGGATGAGCGTAAGCGATAATTGCACCTGGGGCTTGAGACTTCAAATTTATTAAGTAACCAGGAGCTTGAAAAACGACAACAATCACAGTTAGAATACGGGTAAATTGATTGAGCTTTTTACGACCACTTTCACCTTCCTTCTGGAGTTTCTGGAAATAAGGTACAGCAATTCCTAATAACTGCACAACAATGGATGCAGAGATGTAGGGCATGATTCCTAATGCCACGATAGAAGCTTGAGAGAAAGCACCTCCAGCAAACATATCCAACAGTCCGAGAATTCCTCCTGATGTTTGATTTTTTAAACCAGCAAGCTGAGTTGGATCTACTCCTGGCAAAACAACATGAGCTGCAAGTCGATAGATCAATAGAAACAGCAAGGTATTAACGATTCTGGTTCTCAGATCGTCAATCTTGAAGATGTTACGGAGAGTCTGTATAAAGTTCTTCATATACAATTATAGGGTTTCAGCTGATCCACCCATTTTTTCGATAGCGTCTTTCGCTGTTGATGAAAAGGCATGAGCCTTAACACTTATCTTAGCTTTTAATTCACCACGGCCAAGAATTTTGATTCGATCATTTTTGTGAGCAAGTCCTTTTTCAACAAAAAGTTGTTGATTAAACTCTGCACCCGAATTTTGTTCGGCTAATTTTTGAAGAACGTCGAGGTTGATCCCTGTGTATTCAATGCGGTTGATATTTTTAAAACCGAATTTAGGTACACGACGCTGTAAAGGCATCTGTCCACCTTCGAATCCGATCTTTCGGCTATTCCCACTGCGAGAACCAGCACCTTTATGACCACGTGTTGAAGTACCACCATGTCCGGAGCCAGCTCCACGACCGATACGTTTATTTTTCTTTACAGCTCCTTTGGCTGGTTTGAGGTTACTTAAATCCATATTGAAACGAATGTTTCCTGTTCTGTAAGAATGATTACTTCTCTTCTACTGTTACTAGGTGAGTTACCTTGGCAATCATTCCACGAATTTGGACTGTCGCTTCATGTTCCACCGTTTTATTCATACGGAGACCAAGTGCCTGCAACGTACGTTTTTGGTTTCCGGGACGATTTATCCCACTTTTAATTTGTTTGATTACCAACTTTGCCATGACAATAATTCGCGTTTAAATATTAACCGTTAAACACTTTAGATAGATCTACTCCACGCTGAAGTGCTACAGCACGCGGATCACGCATTTTCAATAATGCATCGATTGTTGCTTTTACAACATTATGTGGGTTGGAAGAGCCTTTTGATTTTGCAAGAACGTCGGTAATACCAACACTTTCAAGTACTGAACGCATTGCACCACCTGCGATTACTCCAGTTCCAGGAGCTGCTGGTTTCAAGAAAACTCTTGCTCCACCAAACTTTCCATCTTGTTCGTGAGGTACGGTACCTTTATGAATAGGAACTCTTACCAAATTTTTCTTTGCGTCATCAATTGCTTTTGTTACTGCGTCAGTAACTTCCTTTGCCTTACCAAGGCCATGTCCTACTACACCTTTTTCATCACCAACCACAACTATGGCTGCGAATCCGAAGGCACGACCACCTTTGGTAACTTTTGTAACACGGTTTACCGCAACCAGTTTATCATGAAGTTCTGTTTCGGTAGACTTTACGCGTTTGCTGTTCTGAATCATTAGTTATTAAAATGTCTTACGGTTCTGATTAGAATTTGAGGCCTGATTCACGTGCGCCATCGGCGAGTGCTTTTACACGACCGTGGTAAAGGTAACCACCACGATCAAATATTACTGTTTCTACTCCGGCAGCTTTTGCCTTTTCGCCTAGTATTTTGCCTACAGCAGCTGCTTGCTCTACCTTGTTACCTTTAGCAACTCCCGTTTCACGGGATGATGCGGCAACGATAGTATGTCCGTTTAAGTCATCAATTACTTGAGCATAAATTTCTTTATTGCTTCTAAAGATTGATAGACGAGGACGTTCGACAGTTCCGTAAGCGGATTTGCGTATGCGGGCGCGGATCTTAGTCCGGCGGATGAGTTTACGATCTTGCATGGCTTAAATAATAACCATATTATTGAGTACGATGAATAATTATTTTTTAGCTGCTGACTTACCTGCTTTTCTGCGCAGAACTTCGCCAACAAACTTAATACCTTTTCCTTTGTAAGGCTCAGGTGTGCGTAGAGAACGAATTTTCGCTGCAACCTGTCCTAGTAATTGTTTATCATGACTTTCGAGGGTAATGATCGGATTCTGACCTTTATCTTGACGAGTAGCCACTTTAATTTCTGATGGTAAATCGAATATGACATGATGTGAATATCCCAATACTAAATCAAGAAGATTTCCTTGATTAGAGGCTCGATATCCTACGCCTACCAGTTCTTGTTCAATTTTATATCCAGTTGAAACACCAACTACCATATTATTTATTAGAGCACGATAGAGACCATGCATAGCCCGATGTCGTTTTTGTTCAGTAGCGCGATCAAGAATTACTTCTACACCTTCTACTTTAACAATAATACCATCATCCACCTTTTGAGTAAGAAGACCTTTTGGTCCCTTTACCGTTACTTCGGTGCCGTTAACGGTTACCTGAACCCCACTGGGTACTTGGATTGGAAGTTTTCCTACGCGTGACATTGCTGTTCTTTCAATTATTAATTAATACACAAAAGCTATTACTTCACCACCAACTTTTAGTCTGCGGGCTTCTTTATCAGTCATTAATCCACGTGAAGTGGAAACGATTGCTATTCCAAGACCGTTAATAACGCGTGGCAGACTATCTGCTTTCACATACTTTCGTAAACCTGGGCGGCTAACACGACGAATCGTATTAATTGCTGACATTTTTGTTACTGGATTATATTTCAGAGCTATTTTTATTAGACCCTGTTTATTGTCAGTGTCTTCAAATTTATAGTTCGAAATAAAGCCTTTATCGAAGAGGATTTTGGTAATGTCCTTCTTCAGGTTAGAGGCCGGTACCTCCACGATGCGGTGATTAGCCTTGGCCGCGTTGCGGATCCGGGTAAGATAATCAGCGATAGGATCTGTATACATTAGTGATGTAGTTCAATCTGAATTGTAAAACGTATTTTATTTGTCCTTCGGATTACCAACTAGCTTTGGTAACTCCTGCAATTTTTCCTTCTAGGGCTAGCTTACGGAACATTACCCTTGATATTCCAAACTGGCGCATATATCCACGAGGACGGCCTGTTAGTTTGCAACGGTTGCGAACACGTGAAGGGCTTGCATTACGAGGTAATTGTTGTAAGCCTGCGTAATCTTTTGCTTCTTTGAGTTCTTTGCGTTTCTCTGCATATTTCTCAACAACACGAATTCTTTTTCGTTCGCGAGCTTTAATAGATTCTTTTGACATCTCTCGAAGGGGTTATTTATTCTGATTCTTGAAGGGAATTCCGAATTCTTTTAGTAGTTCCATAGCTTCGTTATCCTTAGTAGCAGTGGTAACGAAAGTAATATCCATACCTTGAATTTTACTAACTTTATCGATATCGATTTCTGGAAAGATAATCTGTTCAGTAATTCCGAGTGTATAATTACCACGACCGTCGAAGCCTTTGTCGTTTACTCCGCGGAAATCACGGATTCGAGGTAAAGATACTGCGATCAAACGATCAAGGAATTCGTACATACGGTTGCCACGAAGAGTTACTCTTACTCCAATTGGAACACCTGCACGTAACTTAAAGTTTGAGATATCTTTCTTGGACTTTGTTGATACTGCTTTTTGTCCGGTGATAGTTGTCATTTCTGTAATTGCAGACTCTATCATCTTCTTATCTGCTACTGCATCACCAAGTCCTTGATTCAAACAAATTTTTGTAAGACGAGGAACCTGCATACTGCTTTTGTAGGCAAATTTATCACGCAGGTTCTTTACGATTTCACTGCGATATTTTTCTTTTAAACGTGGTGCGTAATTCATTATTTGATCACCTCCCCTGATTTTTTAGCATAGCGAACGAGTTTTCCATCTACTTCTTTACGACCAACTCTAGTTGCCTTACCTGACTTAGGATCCACAAGCATGAGGTTAGAAAGATCGATAGTTGCTTCTTGCTTTACGATACCACCTTGGGTATTTTGGGCATTTGGCTTGGTATGTTTAGACACCAGGTTAACTTTCTCTACGATTGCACGACGGGATTCTGCGATAATTTCGAGAACTTTTCCTTCCTGGCCTTTAGAGTCTCCGCTTATTACTTTTACCAGATCACCTTTGCGGATGTGAAGCTTTGGTTGTTTGTTGTATTTACGTTCCATACCTTAGAGCACCTCCGGGGCTAATGATACTATCTTCATAAATTGTTTTTCGCGTAATTCGCGTGCTACGGGCCCGAAAATACGGGTTCCGCGCATTTCATCCTGGTTATTTAGGAGTACCACTGCATTATCATCGAAGCGTATATAGGATCCATCATTGCGACGAACTTCCTTACTTACACGAACAACTACTGCCTTGGAAACAGTTCCTTTTTTTACGTTACCAGAAGGTAATGCATGTTTAACGGTAACGACGATCTTATCGCCTAGAGAAGCATATCGCTTCGCAGTACCGCCCAGTACGCGTATACAGAGCACCTCTTTGGCACCACTATTATCGGCCACAATTAGCCTGGACTCTTGCTGTATCATATTCTGTGTCTGCTTATTGTTTTTGAATAGTTCGTCTCAATGACATTCCATTCAGATACAGGTTATTTCGCTTTTTCTACGATTTGAACCATCCGCCAGCGTTTCAGCTTACTTAACGGACGAGTTTCCATAATTCGCACGGTATCACCTATACCGCATTCGTTTTTCTCATCATGAGCCATGAACTTTTGGGTCTTCTTGATGAACTTACCATATTTCGGGTGTTTTTCGCGGCGTTCAACAGAAACCACGATGCTTTTATTCATCTTGGAACTAGTTACTAGGCCAACCCTTTCTTTACGTAATGCTCTTTCTTCCATGGTCATTATTAGGCAGTTATTTGATTAACTGACATACGTTTTAAGATTTCTGTCTCAAGGCGTGCAATCAATCTACGAGATTCTCTGATCTTCATAGGATTTTCGATTGGTGATACGGCATGAGCCATTTTCATTTTATTATAACTGATACGCTCTTCCTTGATTTTATCTCGGACTTCGTCTGTTGTCAAATCCTTTACAATGGACTGTTTCATGGCGATATTGTCTGTACTTGGTTAATTATGCTTCGTAATCTGGTCGAACAACAAATTTTGTTGTCACAGGTAATTTTTGTGCTGCAAGGCGCAGTGCCTCTTTTGCTACTTCCAATGGTACTCCATCAGCTTCAAATATGACAGTTCCTGGTTTCACGGTAGCCACCCAAAATTCAGGGGCTCCTTTTCCTTTACCCATACGTACCTCTAAAGGCTTACGAGTAATTGGTTTATCAGGGAATATTCTAATCCAGATTTGACCTTCACGTTTCATGAAACGTGTTACGGCAACACGTGCAGCTTCGATTTGGCGGGAAGTAATCCAACACACTTCTAGAGACTTGATAGCAAAGGATCCAAAAGAGATACTAGACCCCCTATTTGCGATACCTCTTGGCACCATCTTGTGCTGTTTTCTGAATTTGGTCTTTTTCGGCTGTAACATAACTTATTGTCTGATTGCTTTCAGCGTTAAGCTTCTTGCTTTAATTCGATTGTTAATACTTAATTAATCCTTGTTGGATTTATTCCCTCCGCGTCCTCCGCGTCCTTTTGAGCGATCTCCTCCGCGATCACCTCTATCATTACGTTCGCCTCGTTCACGTCCTTTTGGAGCACCGGAGCCTGCAGCAGATGCATTACTTCCAATGTTTGGAGAAAGGTCACGTTTTCCAAATATTTCACCTTTGCAGATCCATACTTTGATACCAATGATACCATATGTTGTGTGTGCTTCAGCAAGAGCGTAATCGATATCTGCACGGAAAGTATGCAATGGAACACGACCATCTTTATATTGTTCGGAGCGTGCCATTTCAGCACCACCTAAACGACCAGAGCAAACTATTTTAATTCCTTCTGCTCCCATTCTCATCGTTGAAGCAACAGATTGCTTCATTGCACGACGAAAGGATATACGTGCTTCTAATTGACGAGCAATACCATCAGCTACTAATTGAGCGTCGAGTTCTGGACGTTTAATTTCATAGATATTGATTTGCACATCCTTTTTGGTAAGCTTCTTTATCTCTTCTTTCAATTTATCCACTTCAGCTCCACCTTTCCCGATAACAATACCTGGGCGGGCAGTATGAATTGTAACAGTAATCAATTTAAGAGTTCTCTCGATAACGATTCTAGAGATTCCACCTTTTACAAGGCGAGCTAAAAGATATTCACGAATCTTTTCATCTTCAACCAGTCTATCGGCATAATTTCTTCCACCATACCAGTTTGAATCCCAGCCGCGGATAATTCCTAAACGGTTACCAATCGGATTTGCTTTTTGTCCCATTTCGAGTTTATCAGTTAGCTGTGTTGGTTTCGGTTGACTTATTTGTGATCGTTTTATTATCAACGATTAATGTAATATGATTTGAACGTTTACGAACGCGGTGACCTCTTCCTTGTGGAGCTGGGCGAAGGCGTTTAAGCATTCTTCCGCTATCAACATGAACATCTTTCACGACTAATTCTTGATCTTCAATTCTTTTACCTTCATTTTTAGATTGCCAATTAGCAAGTGCTGAAAGGAGAAGTTTTTCTAAGCGGCCAGCAGCCTCTTTCGTACTAAAACGAAGAGATGCGAGTGCCCAATCAATTTTTTTTCCTCGGATCATATCTGCTACCAATCGCATTTTACGCGGTGAGGTAGGACAATCATTCAACTTAGCAATTGCGATTTGCTTTTGCTCTGCCTTATTGGCTTCAGCTGCAGTACGTTTTCTAGCTCCCATTCTTATTTAGATCCTTTATCTTTCCCTCCAGAGTGACCTCTGAAAGTTCTGGTTGGAGAAAATTCACCTAATTTATGACCTACCATATTTTCGGTTACATAAACTGGAACAAACTTATTCCCATTATGCACTGCGAAGGTGTGTCCAACGAATTCTGGTGAAATCATTGACCGGCGAGACCATGTTTTGATGACAGTCTTTTTACGGTTATCGTTCATCTGTGAAACTTTCGAATCCAGTTTGATATCGATGTAAGGACCTTTTTTAAGCGAACGGCTCATATTATTTATCTTGTATGTCGATTAGAATTATTTCTTACGACGTTCAATAATATATTTATTAGTAGTATTATTCTTTTTACGGGTCTTGAATCCTTTTGCAAGAAGACCTTTACGTGATCTTGGGTGACCTCCTGAAGCACGACCTTCACCACCACCCATTGGGTGATCAACTGGGTTCATTGCAACACCTCTTACGCGAGGGCGGCGACCCACCCAACGTGTACGTCCAGCTTTACCGAGACTTACTTTATTATGATCAGGATTTGAAACAACTCCGATAGTAGCAACACAATTTACTAAGATCATTCGAGTTTCACCAGAAGGCATTTTCAAAATTGCATATTTACCTTCACGAGCTGCTAATTGTGCATAAGATCCTGCGCTTCTTGCGATTTTCCCACCTTGACCAGGGCGCATTTCGATATTATGGACAACAGTTCCAAGAGGTATATCTTTAAGTGGTAGCGCGTTACCAACTTCTGGAGTAGCTTTTTCACCTGAATGAAGAATAGTATCTACTTTCAAGCCATTTGGCGCAAGAATATATCTTTTTTCTCCATCACTATAGTTTAATAAAGCGATAAAAGCTGTACGGTTAGGATCGTATTCGATACTTACAACTCTTGCTGGAATATCATTTTTATCTCTTTTAAAGTCGATTAGACGATATTGTCTGCGATGACCGCCACCAATGTAGCGCATAGTCATTTTACCAGTATTATTTCTACCACCAGAACGTTTTAATGGTTCAAGTAAAGACTTCTCTGGCGTGTCACATGTAATCTCGGCATAATCATTCTGTGTTGAATGACGTTGACCGGGGGTCATTGGACGTATTTTTCTAGTTCCCATTGCTCAGTACTGTATATTATATATTACCGAAGAAATCAATATTATCACCTTGTTTCAATGTAACGATAGCCTTTTTATAATTTGGCTTTGCACCTGAGACTACTCCAGTTTTAGTACCGCGGGATTTTGATTTTCCACGATATACCATAGTATTTACAGACTCAACTGTTACGCCGTACATAGATTCAACCGCTTTTTTGATCTCAATTTTATTTGAGAAGCGATTTACTATAAAGCCGTAACGCGGCTGTTTTTCGGTAATCCGGTTCATCTTTTCGGTGACAACCGGCTTCTTCAGGATCTCCATGATCTTTTTATTCTATTGGTTTATCGTGCCAATGCACTTAGTTTATTCAGACTTACAGCCCAATTTGAAACAAATTCCGTTACTGGAAAATTTCGACTGGGTTGCTATGTTATTTCAGTAAAATACTTTCGATAATTGGTAATGAACTCTCTGTTACTATCAGGTTAGTTGCATTCAAAATATCGTAAGTGTTTAAATCAGAAGCTGTTACGACTTTGTTGCGCTCCAAATTTCGGGACGACAAATATACGTTTTTATTCGATGCGGGCAGAACAAATAATGTTTTTTTATCTGATACTTGCAAATTCTTTACAAGATCAAGCATAAATTTTGTTTTAGGCGCATCGAAATTAAAATCTTCTAGTACCGTGATATTGTTACTCTTTGCTTTATAAGTAAGAGCTGACAAACGCGCTAATCGCTTTAATTTCTTGTTTAAGCTAAAGGAGTAATCACGTGGGCGTGGTCCAAAAACACGACCTCCACCAACGAACAATGGAGATTTCATTGAACCAGCACGAGCACCACCGGTACCTTTTTGACGTTTCAATTTTTTTGTTGTACCAGCTACTTCGTTACGTTCTTTTGATTTATGCGTACCCTGACGTTGATTAGCCAGAAATTGCTTAACATCCAGATAGATGGCATGATCATTCGGTTCGATACCGAAGATGCTTTGGTTAAGGCTGGCTTTACGTCCAGTTTCTTTGCCAGATAGGTTTAATATAGCTACTTCCATGATTATTTCAAGACCGTTACAATTGAACCCTTATGACCCGGGATTGCACCTTTTATTAATATCAGATTTTGTTCAGGCAAAACTTTAACAATCTGAAGATTTTGCATCTTCACACGCTCATTACCCATGTGTCCTGCGGTACGTATACCTTTAAAAACACGGGAAGGCCATGAAGATGCGCCTCGTGAACCTGGTGCACGAAGTCGATTATGTTGACCGTGAGTTGCTCCTCCTACTCCACTGAAATTGTGGCGACGAACAACTCCTTGAAAACCTTTTCCTTTTGAAGTTCCTACTACTTCGCAAAAATCACCTTCTTGAAAAATATCGCAGCCTACAAGATCGCCAAGAGCGTATTCTTTTTCGAATTCTGCGAATTCTACAAGATCTCTCTTAGGGGTAGTGCCCGCTTTAGTGAAGTGACCCAGCATAGGCTGAGTTGTATGCTTCTCTTTTTTCTCGCCAAAGGCAAGTTGAACAGCATTATAGCCGTCAATTTCTATTGTTTTAACCTGTGTAACAACACAAGGACCGGCTTCGACTACGGTGCAAGGAATATTAATTCCATCTGCATCGAATATACTTGTCATGCCAATTTTTTTTCCGATGATACCTGCCATCTTAACTAATGTATTAGTTGTTTTGGTCTTAAATGAATACTTATGATAAAATCCTAAACTTAGGATTCTTTGAATTATAACCTTATCGGTGTATGTAAAGAACGAGTTGCACTATAAATATCACTAACTAAACTTTGATTTCTACTTCTACTCCACTTGGCAATTCCAATTTCATTAACGCATCTACAGTTTTTGCTGTTGAGCTATAAATGTCAAGCAAGCGTTTGTATGAACATAACTGAAATTGTTCACGAGCTTTCTTATTAACGTGTGGGGAACGCAATACGGTGTAGATTTTTTTCTCTGTAGGAAGTGGAATTGGACCACAAACTATTGCACCTGTTGGTTTCACCGTCTTCACAATTTTCTCAGCTGATTTATCAACGAGGTTGTAATCGTAAGACTTCAATTTAATTCTAATTCTCTGGCTCATAATTTTTTTAAAGAACGATAATGTGAGAAGCACTCATGTACTTATAAACAATACTATACTTTTTCTGTTGATTTACCTTTCACTTTTGCTACCACTTCTTCTGCAATTGTACGAGGAGTTTCTGCATAATGCGAGAATTCCATTGTTGAGGAAGCACGACCAGAAGTTATTGTACGTAATACAGTAATGTAACCAAACATTTCTGACAAGGGCACTTTAGCTTTTACTACTTGAGAACCAGCACGAGAATCCATTCCTTCCATTTGTCCTCGGCGACGGTTTAGATCACCAACAACATCACCCATATTTTGTTCTGGAGTTAATACTTCCAGTTTCATGATAGGCTCAAGAAGTACTGGTTTAGCTTTTGGTAAAGCTTCTCGGTACGCTGTTTTTGCACAGATTTCAAAAGATAATGAATCCGAATCGACGTTATGATAAGAACCGTCTGTAAGACGAATTTTTAATGTTTGAAGTGGGAAACCAGCCATAACACCATTTTGCATAGCTGCACGGAAACCTTTCTCAACAGCGGGGATAAATTCACGAGGAATATTACCACCAGAAATTTCATTTACGAATTGCAAACCTGCGTTTTTATCCGTCACTTCAAAATCTGCATCTACTGGAGACACTGTAAACTTAATATCGGCAAATTTACCACGACCACCAGTTTGTTTTTTATAAACTTCACGGTGTTCGATAGTTCCTGTGATTGCTTCTTTATAGTTAACTTGGGGAGCACCTTGATTAACTTCCACTTTAAATTCACGACGTAAACGATCAATGATAATTTCTAAGTGAAGCTCACCCATTCCGCTGATGATTGTTTGACCTGATTCATCATCCGATTTAACGCGGAAAGTTGGATCTTCTTCAGCAAGTTTTCCTAATGCAACACCCATTTTATCTACGTCAGCTTGAGTTTTAGGCTCGATTGCCAAACCGATTACGGGCTCAGGGAAATTCATAGCTTCAAGCACAATTGGATGTCCTTCAGCACAAAGAGTATCTCCTGTTTTAATATCTTTAAATCCTACAGCTGCGCCGATATCTCCTGCGATGATGAAAGGGATTTGATTTTGCTTATTTGCATGCATCTGGAAAATACGAGAGATGCGTTCTTTTTGTCCTGAGCGTGAATTCCATACATAAGAGCCAGCATCTAATCTACCAGAGTAGCAACGGAAATATGCAAGGCGTCCAACGAAAGGATCAGTTGCAATTTTAAAAGCTAGGGCTGTGAAAGGCTCATTAACATCTGGCTTACGTATGATTTCTTCTTCTGTATCAGGGTTAATTCCAACAATGTTATTCTTGTCCATTGGAGAAGGAAGTAATTCCATCACATAATCAAGCATTGTTTGTACACCTTTATTTTTGAATGAAGAACCACAAACCATTGGAACCACTTTATTTGCGATACATGCTTGACGTAAAGCAGTAAGAATTTCCTTTTCAGTAATTGAATTCGGATCTACGAAATACTTCTCCATCAATTTATCATCGAATTCTGCAATTGCTTCAAGCAATTTCTCGCGATAAATTTTTGTATCTTCAAGCATATCTTCCGGGATTGGAACTACCTCGTAAGTCATACCTTGATCGTTATCATTCCAAACTATTCCGCGGTTATTGATCAAATCAACAACCCCTTTGAAATTATCTTCAGCACCGATTGGAAGTTGCAAAGGAAGTGGGTTACCACCTAATACTTCACGAACCTGATTAACTACATTTAAGAAATCTGCGCCAGCGCGATCCATTTTATTTACAAAACCGATACGAGTAACGTTATAATTATTTGCAAGTCGCCAGTTAGTTTCCGATTGAGGTTCAACACCATCAACAGAAGAGAAAAGAAATACCAAGCCGTCTAATACACGCAGAGATCTATTAACTTCCACTGTAAAATCAACGTGACCTGGAGTATCAATGATATTAATTTTATAATTATTGTCGCGATATTTCCAGAAACAAGTAGTAGCTGCAGAGGTGATTGTTATACCACGCTCTTGCTCCTGTACCATCCAATCCATTGTAGCAGCACCATCGTGTACTTCGCCAATTTTGTGGTTTACACCAGTATAATACAGGATCCGCTCTGTAGTTGTAGTTTTACCAGCATCGATGTGAGCAGCGATTCCGATATTACGTACGTATTTAAGGTCTTTAACGTCCTGCGACATTTGTTTTTATTTTTTTTAATTGTAATGACTAAGCTCTAAAGTGAGAGAATGCTTTATTAGCATCTGCCATTCTGTGAGTATCGTCTTTCTTTTTAACTGCTGCACCTTCACCTTTTGCTGCTGCAATGATTTCACCAGCAAGGCGATCTGCCATACTTTTTTCATTGCGTTTACGGGCATAAAGAATCATCCATTTGATCCCAACTGAAATCTTACGATCTGGACGCACTTCTTGTGGGATTTGAAAAGTAGCTCCACCAACGCGACGGCTTTTTACTTCTAGAGTTGGCATTACATTATTCAATGCTGTTCTCCAAGTTTCAAGTCCGCTTTCCTTCGTACGGTTTTCAACTCTATCGAGTGCGTCATAAAATATTTTGAACCCTGTACCTTTTTTGCCTTGATACATTAGGTTATTCACAAAACGGGTTACCAATGGATCGTTAAATTTCGGATCTGGTAGCAGTATGCGTTTTTTAGGTTTCGACTTCCTCATTTCTTATTATGAACCTTTCGGTGAATATTAATTTCTTAGAGATTATTTTTTCTTTCCTTTTACTGGAGTTGCTGGAGCACCTTTGGCACCTGGTTTCGGACGTTTAGTTCCGTATTTTGATCGGCGTTGGTTACGACCATCAACACCTGAAGTATCTAAAGCTCCACGGATGATATGGTAACGAACTCCTGGAAGATCTTTCACACGACCACCACGTATCATTACAATACTGTGTTCTTGTAAGTTATGACCTTCACCTGGAATATATGCGGTTACTTCGAAACCGTTTGTAAGACGTACACGAGCCACTTTACGCATTGCAGAGTTAGGCTTTTTAGGAGTTGTGGTATATACACGAGTACATACACCTCTACGTTGTGGACATGATACAAGAGCTGGTGATTTACTCTTGTCGATTAGCTTTTCTCGGCCTTTCCGTACTAACTGCTGGATAGTTGGCATTCTTGCAGTAATTTCTAGTTCTGAATCAGTTAAATAGTAACATAATACCCCTAAAAAGGGGAGCGCAAAGTTACAATTCATTTTGATTAAAGCAAGATGTATTGCAAATAATTTTAAAACAAGTAGTTAACAAACCGTGATTCTGCACAAAAATAGTTTATTTTTTTTCACAATAAGTTGAAATTAAGCACCCAACGATAAATTTAGTTTAAGAAATAATTCAAATTTAATTATTCACAAGACATAATAAAGTTAGTAAAATAGCATTAATGTGTTCTATTTGGAATTATTTAGTTCCAGCAATTCTGGGTGCAAACACTGATTTAAAGTTGTTTTTTGAACAAAAAAAAGCCTAATTAAAATCGTTTAAATACAGGTAATACAATTTGATTGGAGTTAATAAGGGTTCGAAAATGAATTTGGAAATTTAAAATTCACTCTAAATTGGGCAAATTAATTTTGAATATAACTTTAAAAAATAAGAAAAACGAAAAATCCACATGATTTAATACGGTTATAAATACAATTTTGAGATTTTATTCCAGGGAGAAGTTAATAAATTACAAAGTTCGATTCATGATGAAACTACTTTCTTGTTTTGAAAAGCCTATTTTAGGGTAATATTCTAGTGCAGTTGGAACTGAGAAAAGCAAAACCATAGATTGCTCTCCGACCATTTCTTTTGTGAATCGAATAAGCTTTTTTCCGATACTTGTCTTTTGATACTCTTGCCTAATTGCCAAATCTGCCAAATAGCAACTCCAAACCCAATCAGTAATTGATCTTGCCACTCCAACCAATAAATCCCCATCCCAAGCGGTCCCGATAAGATTTGAATTTTCAAACATCCTTTTAATTCTGTCACCATCGTTAATTGGCGTGGTAAACCAGCATTTTCATAAAGATCAACAATTTGCTGAACAGATGGGATTATTTCCTTTTTAAAAACTACTTCCAATTCAATCCAAGATTTAACTATTTACAATTTAACGAATCGTTTAGTAATTACATGGTCACCGAGCTTTATATGGAAGTTATAAATTCCGACTACTAATCCGTCAATCCCGAATGTTAATTCATTAGCAGAAGGATATAGCACTTTGCAGGCGATGTATTTGCCGAGTAAATCTGTGATGTAGCTACTTGCCTGATCAATCTGAAGAAAATCTGACTTTAAGGTGATAAAATTATTCGCTGGGTTTGGAAAAAGAATTAGATGTGAATCATTCACTAATTCATTTATAGCGAGTGCTCCTCCATTTTCATTAAATCGGCTAATGAACTCTTGGTAAAACTGATTTGCGATTGCTGCATCATGTATCACTAATAAATTTTCATCATTAATTGTATTTGCAGAAATAGTCCAGTTGTGTGAGCCTGAAATTACAGCGGGATCACTTGAGGGATTTCCTTGATCAACAATACAATATTTATGATGTAAAATTCCTGCTTGAACACTGTAATTATATAATTGAAGAAAGGAACCTAAGGCAGCTTTCATAGTATTAAAAGCAGTATGATCAGAATATGCTGTATCATTAATTAAACCGGCAACAAATAATCCACTTAACTTTTTTGCAATAATTGTTTGAGACAAATTGGTATCAGTAAAAATTAAGTTTGCAAAATACAAATCCGTATTTGCAGTTTTTAAAACAGTATTTATATGTTCGCTTGTATTATCACTTGGGCTAAAATAAACTTCAATTCTCTTACCTCCTATTACAAATTCATGTGCGGTATTATCTCTTTTATAATAGCCAAACCTTGATTGTAATAGATCAGCGGTTGTAGTTGTAGAGCCCCACATTTCATTGAATTCAATTTGATAATTTTTTGCGATGGCTTGATCTTGAATTACAATAACATTGTTTGCATCATTATTTAATTGATCGGTTGAAAAATTTGTTGATCCAGCGATTAAAAATGGTTGTGAGGAACTAGTGGCATTTGCATCAATAATTAAAAATTTATTATGCATAATATTATAATCATTAGTTGAAGCGGGAGCTGGAGAAAAAATTTTATTAACTGAGGCAGAAAGACTTGACAATGCGGAATTAGGCATGCCATAATCGTAGATATAACGCACTATGACACCTCTTGAAATTGCTGCATTAATTGCATTAATTATTGATGTTGGCACCCCCGTGCTAAAATTATACATTGCAATATCCAGCGTTGATTGAGCAATATTAATAATTGAACATATTGAATCATCCATGGTGCTATAAGGAACATGTGTTGCAATATTATTTGATGGATTTGCTTTGGTAATATCAACGGGTCTATTGAACCAAACTCTGACATTTCCACTTGAAGTTGATTTAGTAAAATAAGATTTGATTACAGAAAAAGTTGTATCAGTTCCAGAAACAGCAAATGCTTGAACATAATATCGAGAAGCGGCTTGCAACGATGTTAAAGTTACGGTATGATTTGTTGCAGCAGTTGAACCAATAATTATTCCTGAAGTGAGAGCGGAAGTTAAGCCATATCTAACGAAAGAATTTCCGATACTATTTGTTGTAAACGCAATTTGAAAACCAGATGATACAATATTTTGAATTGAAGGTCCTTGAGAAATATAAAAAGGAGTAGAAATAATATCTGAAATTGTACGAGGAAGAATTAGATAATTACTATTGTATTGAGAACAAATTCCAGTAACGCTAACGATACCAAGTGGGATTGGTTGACCGACTAAGGGATGACTTGTTCGAATGAAAAAACTAGCTGGTAATCCATTACAAAAAATCGTATACGTAGTATTGCCAACAAAATTACCTGTAGCCCCATTAAAAGAAACATTATACATTTTTACAAGTGATCCTTCGTTGTATTCAGCCAACTGGTAGTTCTCTACTAGTTCAGGTTTAGGAAGCGTTTTATTTGTTGCTAGGATTGTATTTGCAGTAAGAGTAGATAATTCGAGTAGGTTATTGTAATCAACTGTAGTACCAACAACGGATATTGAATCTCCTTTATTCACAGAAGACATTTGCGTACCATATACACAAATACCAGCAGTTCCGTCCCACACGTATCTAACATTGCCCAACTCAGAACCATTCAATGCAATACCATTTACAGTTTGAACGAGACCAGGAACATCTTTTCGAATTTCCCAAATTGTTTTAGCATTTATATTCGAAAAAAATAAAATTAATATAGTTAGTAGAAGTAGTCCTTTATTCATCTTTCAATAATTGAGAGAATAAAATTAGGCATTATAAATTTACCGCTGGCTATAAATAATTATTTTAAATAAATTTTACATTGCAAATTAACTTTCCACAATCTTAATCTGCCCGCTCGCATAGTTACGCCATTTCTCAACTGCGTTCTTGAAATCCACTGGCAAATCGGATTCAAAATACATTTCTTTTAATGTAGTGGGATGTGTAAATCCTAAAGAGCGCGCATGTAAAGCTTGACGAGGTAATAATTCAAAACAATTTTCTACAAATTGTTTATATTTTGTGAAGACAGTTCCTTTTAAAATTTTATTTCCACCGTAAGTATCATCATTAAAAAGTGGATGGCCAATATACTTCATGTGAATTCTAATTTGGTGTGTTCTTCCTGTTTCTAATTTACATTGAACTAGTGTTACATATCCGAATCGTTCTAACACTTTATAATGAGTTACGGCATGTTTCCCATAATCACTGTTTGGAAAAACATCCATAATTTTTCGATCTGCCAAACTGCGAGCAAGGTTACCGGTGATTGTACCTTCTTCATGATCGAAATCGCCCCAAACGAGGGCGATGTAATGGCGTTGAATTGTTCGCTCAAAAAATTGTTTAGCTAGAAAAGATAATGCGTGTTCCGTTTTAGCCATAACAATTAAGCCGGAAGTATTTTTATCGATACGATGTGCTAGACCAGGGCGAATAGAATCAGATGCGATTGGATTTCCATTTAAATCAGGGTACATTCTATGAACGATCGCATTTACTAAAGTTCCGCGATAATGACCGTAGCCGGGATGTACGACAAGTCCTGGTTGTTTATTGATAATATAAATTTGATCATCTTCATAAATAATATCCAATGGAATATCGTCTGGATACAATTCAATTTCACGAGGCGGATAAGCAAGTACTATTGAAATTACATCTAAGGGTTTAACCTTGTAGCTTGAGCGAACAGGTTTATCATTAACGATGATGGATCCAGCTAATGCCGCTTGTTGAATACGATTTCGAGAAACATTCTTCAATCGATTCATTAAAAATTTATCAATTCGAAGGAGCATATGTCCCTTCTCAACTATTATTCGATGATGTTCGTAAAGTTCGTCTTGTTCTTGGTCAGCAATAAAATCTTGATCTGCGTTATCAGTGTCGTGCAATTCATTTATCATTAGTTATTCCTCTTCACAAATTTTTTCATAATAGTAGTTCCATCACTCGAAGTAAACTTTATTAAATACATTCCATCGGGAAGATTTTCGAGGTTAATATTATTTGAAAATGCTTCTCGATAAATTCTTTGACCTTGAATATTTACAATTTCAGTTTGCCTAATTTTTTCAGGATTACTAAAATTAATTTTTAGGTCATTTGAAACTGGATTTGGATAAATATTAACTTTTGAAATGTCACTATTGTTTTCATTTAATCCGACAAATAAATTTGGAGAACCCATAACAGGTCTCATCATGAAGCTTCCATATGCAATTGCTACTGGATCCCACGTTCCAGTTCTGTTATAGAACATTCTTTGATTTCCGATTGTATCTGAGACTGTATTTTTATCGAACCCTAGATGAAGTCCACTATCTACAGCTACTTGTTGGAATCCTATATAAATTTTTCCACTAACAGGGAGAATTTGATTAAGTACATAAGTACTGAAACCATTAACTGAATTAGTATAAACGGGTTTCATGTTGGGTTGCTGATAAAGTGTAACTTCTGGAGTAAGACTAGTCCAGACTTTTAAAGTGAAAAGTTTATTGGAAACATGAGCTAATTGTTGAACAAAAGCAATTCTTATAGCACGTAAAGTGTCAGGTTTAATAATATCAAAACTCATAGCTACCTTGCCATTAGGGGAACTATAAAGATCATAACCTGCTTCTGCTGTTCCATCATCATAACTATAATAATTATAAAATTTTTGAGTGTAGGAAATAGTATCGTTTGTATTTAACCCACCAAATGAATTACTATTTGAGAAGTAATTTTTGATAGTAAAAGTAGTGCTGTCGACAGTTAGTGAAGGGTTGAGTGGAAATAGTGAATCAACAGGTAAATTATAAGATTGGTCTAAATTTTTTGGTCGATTAATAAGTATATTTCCATTTGCTGCTCCGAATCCAGCAATATAATTTCCAGCAAAATCATAGATACGATTATTAAATCCAACATCTTCATTTTGGATATCATTTACACGATAATCTACTCGAAGTGAATCCTTAATTAAAGCTTGTTGTTGTACATTAGAAAGTGATTTAAAATGATCCCAAGGAATAGAAGTATAATTTATTAAAAGTGATTTTCCGGGTTGAGTAAATGCAACATCCACTAAAGCGGTATCCATTACATTCGATAAATTTTTTGCTTTGTAAAACCTCACATAATCGATGTTCCAATTATCTTGGCTACCTGTTAAGCCACCATAATTAATAAATCGAAAGCGAAAACCATCGACTAGAAAATTTGCATTTCTTAATCGCAATTCCACTTTTGTAAAATATTTATCATTGTTAGCAGTTATTGTACCATCAACAGCCCATTGGTGAATCCAAGTTGCTGATGTAGGATTGTAATATTGAAGAACTAGTGAGTCGTTATTTTCTGTCCCATCACCATAACCTTTTCGTTCGAAATAAAAACTCATTGTAATACTATCTGCCAACGTATATTGTCCTCCACCTAATGAGGATGGTTTTGTTAAAAGATACAACGGCCGAGAAGTTAGAGTATCTGCATAGCCTTGAGAATTTGGCGAAAATTGATCATACGCATTTCCATTTGCATCCAATCCATCAAATGTTGCAACGTTAATCGTGATTGGTTTTATTGCATAATTATTATTTATAAATACTAATTTGTCTGTCCATTTTTGTTCGTCTGGGAAAACATCTGTCGCAGAAAAATCGTCAACAAAAGGAAGATCTAATGTGTCAACAATTTGCGTTTTTAGAGCTGCGATAGGGTGTTCACTAATATAATTTTTGATAACGCTATTAGAGGTTAGCGGCGTAAGTCTTTCTTGCGCGTTTGCATTAAGGAGAACTATCTGGAATAAAAACAGCGCAAAAGCGAAAGGGTAATATTGGAATGATTTCATGAGAAGAAATGTATTTTTTTATTTGAGAAATAAATCGATAGATTCACCTTGTTTAATTTTTATTGTATCCCCTGGTTCAGGAATTTGGCGATAGACTTTTGCCTCATTCGTGTCCTTTACATTTGAATCAAACGTTGTAGTTCCTATATTTATTTGAGAGCTATGTAACGAGAATGTTGCTTCATCGAGTGTAAGACCTACCAATTTCGGGATTGCTATTACCGTATTTCCTAATCCATCACCAAGTACGAGATCAATTATAGATCCTTTAGGAATTTCCGCTCCAGGATTAATTGTTTGACCATTAAACATCATTGCAAGTACGGCATCTTTTGCAAGGTCTGGTTTATAGATTGACTTACCAGTTTTTAGTCCATAGGAACTAAGAATTGCTACAGCCTGTCGTTGAGAAACATCTACCAAGTTGGGGAGATGAACACTGGGAGGAACCGTGCGGGTGATGGTAACATAAATCGTACGATTTTCTTTCACCTTTTCATTCGGTGCAGGGTCTTGTTCAATAACAATTCCAGGTTGTTTATCAATTATAAAAACAGAAGAATCGGAGATTTGCACATTGAGTGATTTTTGAGAAAGGAAGGATTTCAATTCTTTAAATTTCATACCATGTAAATCAGGAACAGTAACAGTTTCCCCATGATTTGTGAAAGAACTTAACCATTGGTATGTTAACATTAGAATAACAAAAAGAGAAATAATAGTTAGTCCTAACTGTGTAAAGAAAGTGCGCGACTTAAAGAAAGAGATAAATTTTTGCATGGATATTATATTGCTAATCCTGCTAGTTTAGATTGTTTACGATGCACACCAAAATCAAGAATTCGATCAATAAATTCATAGGGTTTATAGTGTGCCATAGCTGCTTGATGAAAGATGCATGTTGCAGGAGTCATCCCTGGCAACGAGTTGACTTCGATAAATACTACTTCTACTTTTTTATCGAAAATTCGCACGAATGCATCAATTCTTGCATAGCCTTCGATCTGTAATAATGTTGCTACGCGCTCGAATTCTTCTTTAACTACTGTTGAGATATATTTATTAGAAGTTGAATTCTTACTGTAACGTGCGGGAGTTATATTTTGACCTTGACCTGCAAGAAATTTTTCTTCGAGCGACAAGATATCACCTTCTGACAATGCCTCTGATGCTTCGAATACTTCAAAAATTATTTTCCCCTTTTCATCGAATGTAGTTAGCATTCCTCCTGTTACTTCGAGGAAACGTTTTGCGTCATTAGAAGTTATTAATTCTTCGATAAGAATCATTCTTTTACGAGGAAATTCTTCTTTCAATTTAATTTTCAATTTTGCAACGAGATCGGGATTTAGTTCAATGCCATCACGAAATATTAATTCACAGTATGCTTCAAGTTCTTCTCTGTTACGCATTATTTTTACTGCAGAACTACATCCATCGTCAACTGGTTTAACAACAAAAGGAAATACAAATTTTTCAATAATCGCATCAATGAAATTTGTCGGATTTTTCCGCCATTCATTTTCATGTACTAAAATATGATTTGCAACTAAAAAACCATGCTTCTTGAGTATTTCATTTGTTTGATATTTATCAATGGTGACCTGTGAAGAATCGGGTCCTGATCCATTGTAAGGTAATCCTACTTTTTCGAGTTGTTTTTGAATAGATCCATCTTCACCTGGCCGTCCATGTAATGCAATGAAAACTACATCAGCAATTTCAGCAAGTTGACTATAATTTAATTGTTTTGGAGTTTCAATATTTTTTGTTGCTCCAAATCGTTTTGTAATATTTTGACAACGATTTATGATATCAGAAATAACAGGATGGATAGAATAATTTTCTAACTTTTCTTTAATATCATCCGCATTATCCTTCAGCAAAGTATTGATCGGTATTGTATAAAGTAAATGTTGATTATCAGAACCAGTTAAGAAGATTGGTATAGCCTCATACTTATCACTTGAAGCAAGTTTTTCATAAATATTTCTTCCACTTTCAACAGAGATATGTCTCTCAGAAGAATAACCGCCAAGAATAACAGCAGCCCGAATTCGGGAAGTAGAAGTTTGCTGACCATTATCCAATAATTTATCCAGTTGACGAATAAGATTTGGAATTTTTTGATAATTTTTAAATTCCTTTAATCGATTTTGTAGCGAAGAATAAATAATATACGTAATAAACTGAGAAGGATTCAGTCCAATTTCTGCTGCTTGATGAAAGAAGAACGAACTGGGCATCATCCCTGACGTAGTATTGGGATCATTTAAAAATATTTTTCCCGTTGAATTTATGAAACCATCGATACGCGCATACACATTAAACTTGAGTGCAGTAAATAATTGTTCGCAAGAGTTACGAATTGCATTTATCTCCCTATCAGGTAGATGAATTGGTGTAATCTTTCTCGATAATCCAGGAAGATATTTTGAACGATAATCGAATAGCTCTTTACCTTTTCGAATTTCTGTTGGTGGCAATGCTACAGGCATTCCATTTTCGTCTTCAATAACGATGCAAGAAAATTCTTTTCCTTCGATAAAAGATTCTATGATTACTTCACTTTCACCATCGATAGCAAATAGTGTAATCTGTTCTTCATTTTCAGCAAACAGATCCATCAATGCAGATAACAATTCTTCGGGGTGATAAAAAGTTCTACTAGATATTCTTAATGGAATTCCGATTCCTTCTCGTATATCACAAAGTTCGCGTGTCCACAAAACTTTATTTTCAAAACTCATTTTATCCCAATCTGTTTTCAAGATTTCTCTGATAAAAAAACTACGATTTATTGCAATGGTAAACAGCTGAAGGTTTTCCTCATGCAGTATAGAAATACCTATTGAAGATCCTTGGTTGGCGGATTTCACAACGCATGGAAATCCAACATCACGTTTCAACTGTTGAAAAAAAGTTGATTTATCTTTAGCTTTTACCCACTGATTTCTATCGATAATACAATAATTAGGAATATTAAATCCGGCCAATTCCATAAACTGTTTTTGAATTGCCTTATTCATTCCAATAGAGGAAGAAAGGATACCTGCTCCAGTATATGGAATTCTGAGAAATTCAAATAACCCTTGAATCCTTCCATCTTCGCCATCGGACCCATGCACGCACAAGAATGCCATATCCATCAAATTTGAGAGTGCAGAAGGTTCGACTTTAGAACCAATTTTATGGATAAGTTTATGTTGATCTGCTTGATCGAGGTCGCCTAAACTTTCGGCGTACACTTGAAAGTTGTGAACACTTGCAGGTAGACTTTCAGAAGGGGGATAGAAATCACGAATACTACCTTTATAAACCAATTCCCAGCTAAGTAGAATAAAATTTCCAAAACTGTCGATAAAAAGAGGGATGGCTTCGAAAATTGATTTATTGAGATTGTCGTAGACTGTTCTACCACCAGCAAAAGATACTTCACGTTCACGAGAAGTACCTCCAAATATAACTCCAATACGGATTTTTTCCATGCCTCACAAAGGTATAGACTTATGATGAACGGAAAGACAAGACATTGCTAGTAATTATCTCAAAAATGAATGGTATTCAATTGAAATGCATAAAAAAAATTAGGTGTGTGAATTTAAAACATTATATCGCTTGCATTTCAGTATAAACTTTTAGGAATGAGATAACTTTAGCTAGTGCATTTCGTCGGTGGCTGATCGCATTTTTTTCTTTCTCCGACATTTGGGCAAATGTTTTATCAAAACCATTAGGAACAAAAACAGGATCATATCCAAAGCCGGAATCACCTATTGGTTTTTTACTGATCGTCCCTTCCACCCTACCTTCAAAAAGGAATTCTTTTCCGTTAATGATGAGAGCCATTACCGTAAGAAAATATGCTCTGCGGTCTGAACGGCCTTCCAATTTTTTCAATAATAAATTATAATTAGCTTCATCGTTTCGTGGTAAACCGGCATAAAACGCTGAATCGACCCCAGGTTCGCCGTTAAGTGCAGTTACGCAGAGGCCGGAATCATCTGACAAACAATTCATTCCTGATATTTTCCAAACTTCTCTGGCCTTTTCGGTTGCATTTCCGGGGATCGTACCTGAAGTTTCGGGGAGTTCTTGCGAAATATTTTTATCCTTTAGAGAGTGGAAAACGTAACCTAATGGAGCCATTTCACGTATTTCACTCACTTTGTGGTGGTTATTAGATGCGATTACTAAATGAAACACTTGATTAGCCATAACAGATACTTACATTTGTTGAACCCGAAA